>JAZBPM010000331.1:0-13630 GCA_036351615.1 Desulfofustis sp. | reverse complement strand
TGTATATGCCTGCGGAAAAATTTTGTTGCGCGCCTCGATCTTGAGCGAAATACCGATTTTTTAAGTTCCCCTCTTGTACGGGCAACCGTTTTTCCAAGACAGCCGACAAAAACGAAGATGCGGACCGCCGGCCGGACCGGGGCGTGGTATGGCGCCTCGAGGCATCCCAGGAACCGGTTGTAGCCTGTTGAAAATACAGGCGTAGTCTCCCCGAACCACGGCTGCCGCCGGCCGATCAATCCTTGCTTTTTCCTCTGAAGTCGGCGAAAATGTTAACCATCGACGGCAGGCTGTCAAGGCCGCCGCCCTGCCCGCAGGACCATCATCAGAGAGGAGGGTTATCATGAAAATCATTGCCATCGGCGATATACATATGGCCACCGATACGATAGCATCAATCGATGGAATCGACACGGCCGACCTGGTTATCATCAACGGCGACCTGACGAACTTCGGCGGGACGCACGAGGCAAAAGAGGTACTCGACGCGGTACTGAGCGCCAATCAGTCGGTTCTCGCCCAGTTCGGCAACCTGGACAAACCGGAGATCAACGACTATCTCGAGGAACTCGGTATCAACCTGCACCGCCAGGCCCGGCTGCTCCATAACCGGGTCTGCCTGATCGGCCTCGGCGGCTCCAACAAGACACCGTTCGCGACACCGTCGGAGTTTTCCGAAGAGCAACTGGCCGCCGGCATCGACGAGGCCTACGAGCAGGCGCGCGGCTTCATCGATCTGGCGGAACCCCTGGAGAAAATCCACATCCCGACGATCCTGGTCAGTCACACCCCGCCGTTCGGCACCGCCGTCGACCGGCTGCGCTCCGGTACCCATGTCGGCTCCAGCGCCGTCCGCGCGTTCATCGAGGAGCGGCAGCCCGAACTCTGCATCTGCGGACACATTCACGAAGCGGCCGGCAGCGACCGGATCGGCCGCACACCAATCTATAACCCGGGGATGCTCAGCCAGAGCGGCTGGCTGGAGATCACCGTCGACAAATCAACGGTCCAGACCACCTTTCATGAACGAATCTAACGATACCATCGATACCATCATCGTCGGCGGCGGCATCAGCGGCCTGGTCGTCGCCCACCGGCTCACCCGCGATTTCCCCGGTCATCGTCTGGT
Organism: Desulfofustis sp.; assembly: GCA_036351615.1. GTDB lineage: Bacteria > Desulfobacterota > Desulfobulbia > Desulfobulbales > Desulfocapsaceae > Desulfofustis. The sequence goes on along the minus strand of JAZBPM010000331.1, from coordinate 12,501 downwards.
CGTCCTGGAAAAAGAGGAGCGTCCCGGCGGGGTGATCAGCTCTTTTTCCGACAACGGCTACCTGGCCGAATGGGGACCGCACGGCTTTCTCGACAATTGCGCCGAGAGCCGCGACATCCTTCGCGAAACCGGACTCGACAAGGAATGCGTCGCGGCTTCGCTGGCCACGTTCGTGCGCTACGTCTGTATCAACGGCCGGCTGATGATGATCCCGCAATCGCCGCTGAAGATCCTCCGGGCACCGTTGATTCCGTTTCGCGACAAGATCCGGGTCCTCGGCGACTTGTTCAAGAAACCGCTGGACGGCGAACCGACCGTGGCAAAATGGGCCGCCTATCGCTTCGGCCATGCCCTGCTGCCCTACGTCGACGCGGTCTTTACCGGCACCTACGCCGGCGATTACAACGAACTGCGTATCGACGCGGTGATGCCGGGAGTACGGGAGCTGGAGCACCGTCACGGCTCGGTGATCCGCGGCGCCATCGCCAAGGCGCGAGCGGCCCGGAAGACAAAGCGGCACGGCGAGAAACTGACAATGCCGGCAATGACCAGTTTTCCCGGCGGCATGCAGCGGTTACCCGAACGGCTCGCTGAACCTCTTATCGCCGCCGGCGGGCTCCGCTACGGGCAGCAGGTCACCGGCCTGGAGCGGCAGGAAAACGGCTGGGCGGTACAGACCAAGACCGAGCGACTGGTCGCCGCCAACCTGGTGCTGGCACTGCCGGTCAACGCTGCCCTGCCGCTGCTGGCCACCGTCGACCCGGCCCTGGCCGCGCTGAGCGTACCGGAGGCCCGGCTGGCGACCGTCGTCTTCGGCTTTGCCGATGCCCAGTTGCCGCCGGGCTTCGGTTACCTGATTCCGGAAGTCGAGCAGCGCTTCACCCTCGGCACGCTCTTTTCCTCGAACATGTTCCCGAACCGGGCGCCGGCCGGACACATCGTCTTCGAGACGCTGGTCGGCGGGCGACGCCACCCGGAACGCGTGGAACTCGACGAGGAAACACTGATTGAGCGGTCCCTGGCCGACGTCCGAGGACTGCTGACGCTGCCGCCGACGCCGAGCTACGCCAAGGTGCTGCGACCGTTTGGCGGTATCCCGCAGCTGGAGGGCGGCTACCGTGATCTGCTGCGACGGCGCAACGAGCTGGTGGCCAGAGAGCACGGCCTGTTTATCTGCGGCTTCGGCTGGGAAGGGATCGGCCTGAACGACATGATCAAGACGGCCAGCACGCTCGCCGGCAGGGTCGGCAGCGGCACGGTCCAGAGTCAGGATCAGGCCGAGGTAAAGAAGGTTTATTTCTAAATGGCGACCGCGGCCCGGCAGGCTAAAGCTGGCGAACCTTGTTGCTCAGCAGATCGAGCTGGGCAGAGACCGAATTGTCCCGCCGGCTCAACCCGGAAACCACCTTGATAGCATGCATCACCGTGGAGTGATCACGGTTGAAGACCTTGCCGATATCTGCCAGGGTTTCTTCAGTGTGCTTACGGCTCAGATACATCGCCACCTGGCGTGGGAAGGCAATGCTTTTTTTGCGCGACCGTGACTGCAGATCGTTCGGGCTGACTTTGAACTGCCGGCCGACCAACTCGCAGATCGCCTGTGTCGACAAGGAGTGCGGGTTGCCGATCAGGAAACGGACGACATCTTCGACGAGGCGATCGTCGACCTGACCATGCTGCAAAGCCGCCCGGGCGCTGATAGCGATTATCGAGGATTCGATTCGCCTTACATCTCCTTTTACGTGTTGGGCAAGATAATCGACGTGGGGCTCGGCCAGCTCGATTTTCTGCTGCTGTGCCTTGCGACGGATGATGCGATAACGGGTGTCGAGATCGGGTTTTTGGATGCAGGTAATGAGTCCCGACGACATTCGGGAACGGAAATCGTCGTCGATGCCGATCAGATCGCGCGGCGGTTTGTCGGCGGTCATCACCACGCGTTTGCCTGATTTGATCAGCGTATCAAGAACTTCGTTGAGTTCCTGCTGCGTCTTTTTCTTGCCGGTCAGGCTCTGGACGTCCTCGACCAGCAGGATATCGCACTGGTCGTGATACTTGCGTTTGAAGACATCCATCGCGTTGGATTTGATATTGTGCACCATTTCCGCGGCAAATTGCTGGGCCGTCAGATACTGCAGCCGGGCCAGCGGCGAGGCGCCGAGGATCTGGTGGGCGATGGCATGGGTCAGGTGGGTCTTGCCGAGTCCGGTGGTACTATTGATATAAAGGCATGGTCCGATAGTGTCTTCCAGCCGCGAAATGGAGCGACAGGCGGACTGTGCCAGCATGTTGCTTTCGCCGACCATAAAATCGTCGAAGGTGTAGCGGGGGTGAAGCGCCCGCACCGATGAGGAGCCCTCCGGCAGAGACGGCAGCCGCAACTGCAGCGGCTCCTGGCGCTGTGCCGGCGCCAGGCAGGAACCGTTGATCCGCACCGTCTCGATGGAACCATCGACCTCGGTAACCACCTTGCTGATCAGCTCGAGATAGTTTTGCGTGACGTAGGCGCCGAAGTAGCGATCCGGGCAGGCGAGACTGAGGCAGGTGCCGTCCCGTTCCTGCATCTTCACCGGTTCGATCCACAACGTGTAGACGTTGTCGGAAAGAATGTCCTGTAATCTCTCTTTCGCTCGATCCCAGACTTTCATTATATCATAAGCTCGAATTTGGTTGAATATGAGCCGTATGGACCCGTCCTGCCGAACACGGACCGGTCCGACACCTCTGGCAGGCTCATTGAAACCTTACAAAATGCAAATACTCAAGAAAGGGCGCCCTCGGATCATCTTCTCTCCCGAAAGATGGTCGGGCGGACAGCATGTATGCTTCGTGATAAACTTCATTTTCCCGCTTTGGTCAAAGACGATCTGTGGAGATTTTTCTATCAGGTTGGCGCGTTATCAGCAATCCTCCGCAAGGCCCTGAGGCAAAGGCTTCGGTCTGGGCAATTCGTTTTTCTGCTTGTTTGATCGGGCTTTCAGGACATTGGTTGTTTTCAACGGTATCCTAACATTTTAGTTCCCGCATGAGAAAGTTATCAACAATGTTAGATATTAATTAAATTCAACATATCAATAAATAAATAGAAATATCTAAATATTAATCAAATTTTCTCTACTTTCATTCTAAGTAGCCCCAATACCGTCGGAGTTTTCCTCTGTTCGCTCACCTGCAGTTTTTCCGGTCGGCATAGCGTCCGGCAGCACCGAGCGGCTCTCCTCGTCCACCCGCGCCACCGTCCAGACATGCACCTGCGCCGCGCCTGCCGCCTTCAGTGTTCTTGAGCATTCGGCAAGGGTCGTGCCGGTGGTGAAGACATCGTCAACAACCAGTACGGTGCGCCCCCGAACCGCCTCGGGATGGGCTACAGCAAATGCCCCCTTGAGATTTCGGCGCCGTTGGATGCCGTCGAGCCCGGTCTGGGGAATCGTCTTTTTTTGCCGAACCAGCAGGTCGACAACGATTTTATCGCGTTCTGCCGGAAAAAAGCGGCGGGCCAGAACGAGCGATTGATTGAGCCCCCTGGACTGGAGCCGGGATCGATGGAGCGGCACCGGAATGATCAGATCGCAGCTGACCGGTTCCAAAGAGCCGAGTCCGGCCAGCACCCGGGCAGCGGCGGTGTCACCATGAAATTTCAGCCGGTGCAGCAGAGTGCTGACCGGCGGTCCATAGCAAAGCAGGGAGCGGGCACTGTCGAACGGGGGCGGCGTCCGCAGACAATCCCCGCACAGCCGTTCGTCGGGCCCCGTGCCGGTCGCCAGCGACCGACCGCAGCAGCGGCAGTACGGACCGGAGTACGGTATGACCTGGTCCAGACAATGGGGGCAGAGCTGGCGGTCGGGATGAGACGGCCCGGCGATTCGACAGGTATGACAGCGCGGCGGGAAGAGAAGCGCCAACATACCGCCGACGAAGCTGCTCAATGAAAGAGGACGTGGTGAAACCGTCATAACCGTGAACTCATCGCTAATACCTGAAAGAAGGGTGATGTCCGCTTTGCATTTTGCTGCAAACATGGCATAATGGACAGAATTTTCACCTGATTTCTCCGGAATGCCCGTACAACCTTTTGTTTTTTATTAACAAACTGCCCCTTTTGGCAGCCAGACGTCTCTTGCGTAAAGGATATCCCATGTTCATTTCAAGGAACACGTCGACCCGACCGGCTCGCGCTCGCCGGGTCCGGTTTTTCCCCGTCGCACTCCTGTTCGTAATTGCCGTTCTGTGTCACCTTCCCGGAAATGCCGCCGATCAGAACACGGCTTTTCTGCCGCTACACATCGTCGCCCCGCAGGTGGACGAAGGGTTTGCCGCCCGCCTCGACGAAGAATTGGCCGCAGCGCTCGCCGCCAACGGTTTGCAAATGGTCGATCGAAGCCAGGCAGAGCAACTCGTCGATTATCGCCGGTGGCCGCCTGCCGCCGAGGTACTCGAAGCCGTCGCCAAACAGACCGGCTTCGTCAATGTCGCCGCCGGAACGGCGACGGTCATCGGCAACCGGATCAGTATCGACATCAAGGTCTTCGATCTGCTCAACCCGGAAAATCCCCGCTATTTCTTTCAAGAGGCCCCGTCGGTCACCGATCTCTCATCCGTCATCACCGATGTCGTCGGCCAGGTCGTAGCCTACACCGAACGCTCCCGCTTTATCGCCTCAATCGCCCCGGAAGGTAACAAAATAATCGATTCCGGCGCCATCTTGCGAAAAATCAGCAGCACCGCGGGCGACCCGTACGACCCGGCGGCCCTGCGGGAAGATCTGAAAGCGATCTACGCCATGGGCTTTTTCGACGATGTCCAGATCGACGTCACCGATGGCCAGCAGGGCAAGCAGATAATCTTTCGGGTCGTCGAGAAACCGACCGTCAGTTCCATCACCTTCTCCGGTCTTGCCGAACTGGAGGAAAAGGACCTTCAGGAAGTGCTGACGATCAAGGAGAACTCGATCCTCAACCCGACCGGCGTCAACGCCGCCGCCGAAGCGATCAAAGCGTTGTACCGGACAAAAGGTTTCTACAACACCGAGGTTACCGCCGACATCACCTACCCGACACCGACGACCGCAGCCGTCAAGTTCGTCGTCGACGAAGGGGAGAAGATCTTCATCAAGGAGATCGCGTTCCAGGGCAACAACAGCTTTGACGATGACGATCTCGAAGATGTGCTGGAGACGACAACCAAGGGCTGGTTCTCCTGGCTGACCGATTCCGGCCTGCTCAACCGGGACATTCTCAACCAGGATACGGCACGCATCGTCGCCTTTTATCACAACAACGGCTTTCTCGAGGCCCGGGTCGGAGAACCGGTCGTCACCCAGGAAGGCAAATGGCTGCACGTCACCTTCATCATCGAGGAGGGTCCACGCTTCAAAGTCGGCACCGTCGATATCGCCGGAGATCTGATCACCGACGAACAGACCCTGCTCGAACTGCTGTCCATCCGGGATGAGGAATTCCTGAGCCGCAAGACCCTGCGCGACGATATCATAAAGATCACCGACTACTATTCGGAATTCGGCTACGCCTTTGCCGAGGTCCGGCCGGACATCAAAAAATCCGCCGGCGGCGGCCGGGTCGACATCACCCTTAACATCTATCGCGGTGATCTGGTCTACATCAACCGCATTATCATCAAGGGCAACAGCCGCACCCGCGACAACGTCATTCGTCGCGATATCCAGGTTATCGAGGGCGGGGTATTCAACGCCAAAGAACTGCGGGCAACCAGTCAAAAACTGCAACGACTCGACTTTTTCGAGGAAATAAACGTCAATCCGGAACCGACACTGGAGCCGGACAAGATGAACGTCGTCGTCGACGTCACCGAGAAAAGCACCGGCCAGTTCAGTATCGGAGCCGGTTACTCCTCGGTTGACGATGTCATCGTCATGGGCGAGATATCCGAGAACAACCTGTTTGGTCTCGGCCATCGGCTGGCCCTCAGTGCCAATATCGGCGGCAGTAGCAGCCGCTACAACCTGAGCTGGACCAACCCGCGGCTCAACGATACCGAGGTTTCCATGGGCATCGACCTGTTCAACTGGGAACGCGAGTACGATGACTACACCAAGGAATCGGTCGGCGGGGCGCTCCGTTTCGGCCATCCGTTCTGGGGCAAATGGCGGATGTACGAGAGTTACAGCTACTCGGATTCAACGCTGACCGATGTCAGCGAGGATGCCTCCTATATCATTAGAGAGTCACAAAACGTTCCGGTTACCAGCGCCGTCCGCGTCGCCTTCGTCCGTGATACCCGCGACCGGCTGTTCGGCGCCACCGAGGGGTCCCGGAATTCCATCGGTGTCCAGTATGCCGGCGGGCCGTTGGCCGGCGACGCGCAGTTCACCGCGGTCGAGTTGGAATCGAGCTGGTATTTTCCGGCGCCATTCGGGACCATCTTCCACATCCTCGGCTCGGTCGGCCAGGTTTGGGAGAACGAGACCGACAAGCTGCCGGTCTATGAGCGCTTTTATCTCGGCGGCATCAACACCATCCGCGGCTACAAGTACGGCAAGGTCAGCCCGATCGACCCGGAAACCGGCGACCGGATCGGTGGTGACCGCATGTGGTACGTCAATACCGAGATCGTTATCCCCGTTTTCAAGGAGCAGGGCGTCTATGGCGTCGTCTTCTTCGACATCGGCGACTCGATCGCCGAAGACGAAGACTGGACCACCAACGAGGTCGCCAAGGCGACCGGTATCGAATTCCGCTGGCTCTCCCCGCTCGGGCCGTTCCGCCTGGTCTGGGGCTACAACCTCGATCCGAAAAACGACGAGCCGGAAACCGTCTGGGATTTCAGCATCGGAGGGCAGTTCTGATCAGGCCCGCCGCGTCGTTCCCGCCTGAATTCGCCGACTGCACGGTTCGTGCAGTCGGCACTTTTTTTCCATGGCTCAAACAGATCATTTCATAACCGACGGCACGACCCTGGTATCCGGGCTGCGCGGTTCCAGTCCGGCCTGGTTCAGCGCCACCCGGTCGGCGGCGCAGCCGCTGTGCTGCATCCTGCCCGACGAGCAGCAGGTCGCCGCCTTTGAACAGGATCTGGCGCTGTTCACCGACCGGCCGATCCTGCCCTTCCCCGGTTACGAGACCCCTCCATATACCCCGCTGTCGCCGGACCAGCAGACCACCGCGGCCCGGCTCTCGACATTGTACCGCAGCCTCGAAAGCGAGTCTTCCTTCATCCTGGTCGTCTCCATCGAGGCACTGCTCCGCCGCGTGCTGCCGAAAAGTTCTCTGCAGCAGCGCGCCGAATTGCTGATGACCGGGGAATCCTTCGATCTGCCGACCCTGCGCGCCGGCCTGATCGCCATGGGCTACGAACACACCTCGCTGGTGCGCGGCTACGGCGACTTTTCGGTTCGCGGCGGCGTTGTCGACATCTTCCCGCCCCCATTTCTGCTGGCGGGTAACGAGATACAGGACGGTCCGCTCCGTCTCGATTTCTTCGGCGACACCATCGAGTCGATCCGGCAGTTCAACCCCATCAACCAACGCTCTTCCGGTACGATCGACGAAGCGGTCATCCTGCCGGTCAGCGATATCCTGCTCGAAGCCGAAGCCCCGGGCCGGCTGCAACCGCTGCTGACGGCCCTGCGCCAGCGCAGTGAAGATCTGGGCTGGGCCGCCGAGCAGACCAAGGAGATCACCGATCGATTGCAGGCCGGGCTGCGCTTTGCCGGCATCGAGAATTTCCTGCCGCTGTTCTGCACCGGCCACCGACCGGCAACGGTACTCGATTATCTGCCCGACAACACCACCCTGATCATGCTCGAGCCGGAAACACTGGCCCGACAGGCGCGGCTGGTTGAAGAACGAATCGCCGCCAATTACGACGACGCCCGCCGTAACGCTCAACCGGCCCTGCCGCCGGGCGAGCTGTTCGTCTCGGCAGCGGATCTGGCCCAACAGGTGCATGGTTTTGAGCACTTTGCCATCACCGACTTCAGCGGCGCCGACCAGGCTGTTTTGCCGATCACCACCACCGGCCACCAACTGCTCAAGCAGGAGATCTCCCGGCACCGGAAGACCCACGGCCTGCTTGCTCCCCTTGCCGACCAGATCCGTAGCTGGCAGGAAGCCGGGGAGCAGGTGGTCGTCTGCTGCCGGTCCCAGCTGAGGCAAAAGACCCTGGCCGAGATGCTGTCGCGCTTTTCCTTCAACCTCCAGCCGCTGCCGGCGCCGCTCGACCTTACCACCCTGGCTCCGGCCGCAGACCGGGAACCGCCCCTCTACCTCTGCGACAGCCCGCTGAACAAGGGCTTCAGCCTACCGGAACAACGCTGCCACCTGTTGTCGGAAAGCGAGTTGTTCGGCGAAATGCGTCTCGGCGGCAAGAAACGGCGCAGTCGAGCCGCCGGCGAAGCGCTCAATTTCACGGAACTGCAGGAAGGAGACATCGTTGTCCACCGCGAGCACGGGCTCGGCATCTATCGCGGCCTGGTGACCATGGCCCTGCAAGGCATCACCAACGATTTCATGCTCATCGAGTATCGGGACGGCGACAAGCTCTACCTGCCGGTCGACCGACTCGGGCTGGTCAGCCGCTACGAAGGGGTGTCGGACAAATCGCCGAAAATCGACAAACTCGGCGCCCAATCCTGGAAATCGACCAAGAATAAGGTTTCCGAGGAAGTCTGGAAGGTCGCCCAGGAACTGCTCGATATCTATGCCGCCAGGGCAATGCGCAGCGGTCGCTCATTTTCGCCGCCCGGCAGTTTTTACCAGGAACTGGAAGAGTCCTTTGCCTTCGACGAAACGCCCGGTCAATATCGGGCCATCAACGAGACCATCGACGATCTGACCTCGGATAAACCGATGGATCGCCTGATTTGCGGCGACGTCGGCTACGGCAAGACCGAAGTCGCCATCAGGGCCGCCTTCAAGGTGGTCGAAGACGGCTACCAGGCGGCAATCCTGGTGCCGACTACGGTGCTGGCCGAACAGCATGCGAAGACTTTTGGCGAACGACTCAAGGAGTTCCCGGTCCGCATCGAGTGCCTCAACCGCTTCCGCTCACGCCAGCAACAACGGCAGATCCTGGGTGACCTTGCGGCCGGCAGTGTCGATATCGTCATCGGCACCCATCGCCTGCTCTCCAAGGACGTCCGGTTTGCCAATCTCGGCCTGCTCATTATCGACGAGGAACATCGATTCGGCGTGGCCCACAAGGAAAAGATCAAAAAAATCAAGGCGGAAGTCGATGTTTTGACGCTGACAGCCACACCGATTCCGCGCACCCTGCAATTATCCCTGCTCGGCATTCGCGACCTGTCGGTGATATCCACGCCGCCGGAACATCGCCGACCGATCAAGACCTTTGTCGCCCGCTACGACGATCTGGTCATCAAAGAGGCGGTCAGCCGGGAACTGCTGCGCGGCGGACAGGTCTTCATCGTCCACAACCGGGTCAAATCGATTCACCGCATGGCGGCAACGGTCCAGAAGCTCGTACCCGAGGCCCGCATTGCCGTTGCCCACGGTCAGATGCCCGGCAAGGAGTTGGAAGATATCATGGTGGCCTTCGTCAACCACCAGATCGATGTGCTGATCAGCACCACCATCATCGAATCCGGACTCGACATTCCGTCCGCCAACACCATTATCATCAACCGCGCCGATCGGCTCGGGTTGGCCGAAATCTACCAGCTGCGCGGTCGGGTCGGTCGCTCGGCAACGCAATCGTTCGCCTACCTGCTCGTCCCGTCGCTTGACCACCTGTCCAAGGAATCGCGGGAGCGGCTGCGCGCGTTGATGGAGTACAACGAACTCGGCGGCGGTTTCAAGCTGGCCATGTCCGATCTGCAGATCCGCGGCGGCGGCAACCTGCTCGGCGTCTCCCAGAGTGGTCATATCGCCGCCATCGGTTACGATCTCTACCTCGACCTGTTGCAAAAGACCGTGGCCGAACTCAAGGCCCGGCAGGACCGAGGGGAAGCGCCACCGTCCATCGACGACCTCGACCCGGAGATCAACCTGAACATCTCGGCCTATATTCCCGAGGCGTATCTGCCCGATATCAGCCAGCGTTACTTGATGTATCGACGCATCGCCTCCCTGCTCAACCACGATACCCCGACGCCGGAAGAATTGCTCGAAGAGCTCGACGATCGCTACGGCCGGCCGCCCGATGAGGTACGCAACCTGTTTCGCCTGGTTGCCGTGAAGAAGCGGCTGCTGCCGTTGCGGGTCAACAAGCTCGAACGTGGCAACAACACCCTGGTCTTCGGCTTTCTCGCCGACACGCCGGTGCCGGCCGAGCGGTTGTTCGCCTATGTCCAGGAACACCGGCGACGGACCAGACTGCTGCCCGACGGCCGGCTCATCGTCGAGCTGACGACAAGCGACGATACCTGCCTGCAGACAACCATTGACCGGATCATCCATGACCTCGACCAACTCACCCATGACAACGCGCAGCCGGCCTTCTGTTGATCCGGTTGTCGACTGGCCCGTGATCGACACGGTGCTCCTCGACATGGACGGCACCCTGCTCGACAAGTATTTCGACGATTATTTTTGGGAACATTACGTCCCGCAGGTCTTCGCCGAAAAACATGGCATGGATCACGAACAGTCCCGCAACACGCTCCTGCAACGCTACCGCGCGGTCGAGAGCACGCTGCAGTGGACCGATCTCGATTTCTGGTCGGAGCAGTTGGATCTCGATATACCGGCACTCAAACGCAGCATCGACCACCTGGTCGCCGTCCACCCTTACGTATTCGACTTTCTTGACTTTCTCAAGCAGCATGGGAAAAGGACCTGCCTGGTCACCGCGGCCCACGACAAGACCCTGCAGATCAAACTGGCCAAGACCGAGCTTGGCCCGCGTTTCGACCGCATCGTCTGTGCCGGAGAAATCGGACTGCCCAAGGAAAACCCATCCTTCTGGCAGCGCCTCCAGGAAACCCTCGGTTTCCGCCGCTCACAGACCCTGCTCGCCGACGATACCGCAAGCGTCCTGCAGGCCGCCCGGCAGCATGGCATCGAGCACCTGGTGTTCGTCGCCAAGCCGAGTTCCCGCTCCCCGGTACGGCACAGCGCCGATTTTCTCTCCATCACCACCTTCAATGAATTGATGCGCTGACGGTGACCGGAAACCCGTCCATCGGCCGCCGCCATGAGTATGGGAAAATGGTTTGCCTTGACCGGACGAATACGGTATCAATAATCACGCTGTTACCGGCACGACAGCACCACCCCGGCAAAGCCGCAGGCACCACTCCTCCGGCCGTCAGCACGTGCCGTCATTCAACCCATCCGGTGTTTCATGACTCGTTTGCAATCGTCACTTCTTCGTGCCGCTGTGCTCCTTTGTGTTCTCGGTCTGACCTCCTGCGCCTCGCGCAATCCAGACGAACTAGCCCATACTCTGCCGGCCACCGACGCGGCCCGGATTACCTTCGAGAAACAGCGCGTCCCTGACAATTGCACCGTTTTTGCGCATCTGCTCATCACCGTTCCACCGACGCTCGCCGCCGATCAGACACGCCAGTCTATTGAGCAGTTTGCTGCCGGTCACGGCGCCGATTTCGTTCTGCTCGGCCTGAGTCGTCAAAGCACCCTGTCCCCGGAAACGGAGATGTTTCGTGCCTATGGGCCACAAACCCCCTACCCGTTTGCCACGAGGTGGGCCGGTTGGAAATTCGGGTTCTCCGACTGGAACAAGGGTGGACCCCTGGTCGATTTCGGCGTCAACCATCTCAATGGACGCGAAGCGACCTTTACCACACCCGTAGACATCCAGGCAGTACTGCTCTCCTGCCCGGCAGGTCCCGCCAACAACTGACAGGACAGCCGTCGCCATCTTCATCGAGCCGCGGCAGCGCTGCCCGATACCCGGGGACATCGCACACAGTCTCTCGCACCAACCGGCCCCGGATACAGCAGCGATGCGTCACCAACCCGTCTCTCCGAATCGTCCAGGCGAAAAGCCAGGCGATAACGCGCCAGCGAACCACCACCACACACCCGACCGGGTCACAGCGTCCGCACCGTCGCAGATAGACACCGAAGAAAATCAATTTTTTTTATGGTGATCATCGAAATTGGCTGCAGAACATTGTTCTTTTATTTCCCTATCGCCCTTGTATTACAAGCATTTTTTTGTCATTTTTGCGCTCGTGTCGACCGAAGAAAGACACTTGAAGTATCTGTAAATATTTATTATACGTCATTGTTGCAGAAACAATTATCCTTTAAACGGGAGGCGGAAACAGGAATGTAACAAGCGTAAATCATCACTTTATCAACCAACCACAAGAGGTGGGAATATGGCCGATTACGACAAAGTGTTTGCTGAAAGCGTACAAAACCCCGAGGCATTCTGGGCAACAGCCGCGGCAGAGCTTGATTGGTATCAAACCTGGAACACCGTACTCGATGCGTCCAACCCACCTTTCTACCGCTGGTTCTCCGGCGGCCTGATGAATACCTGTTACAATGCCGTCGATCGCCATGTCGCCGGCGGACGCGGTGACCAGGTAGCTAT
>JAZBPM010000330.1:0-7712 GCA_036351615.1 Desulfofustis sp. | reverse complement strand
GCCGTCTGTTCGGCCATCAGCAGCAGCGTTTCCACGGCCGGCAGGACGGCCCGGCCGCCGAAGCGATGATCGCAGAACCATGGCTGGACCTGGATTTCTACAGGAATTTCGACGGGGGTGTGCCGGTCGGTCATCAGCGCGGGAATTCCTGCCACAGCCTGACCGTCTTCGCGTCGATCTCGACCGGGATGCCTTTGCCGTTGATCGCGCAATGCTTGGTGAAACCGGTGCAGACGATCTCGCCGTTGTCGGCGCGAGTGATCAGGTAATCGAACTGCAGCTTGACCAACTCCAGGTTGGTCGGCCGGGTCTGGATATACATCAGATCGTCATAGAACAGCGGTGAATAGTAATTGAGTCCGGTCTGGATAATCGGGTAGACGTAGCCGCTCTCCTCGATCGCTTTGTAGGGATAGGACAGGTCGCGCATCAGCGAGGCCCTGCCGAATTCGAAATAGCGCAGGTAATTGGCGTGATAGACGACCTGGGAACGATCGGTGTCCACATAGAGGGTGCGCAGTTCGCAGCGATGCCAGATGATACCGCTATTCTTGTCCCTGACGTAGGAGCTGTCGTCGAGCAATTCGGCAATGAACGGTTTCGGTCGCATTATCTTCCCTGAAAAACGATACAGCAATTGGTGCCGCCAAACCCAAAGGAGTTGGACAGGACGAATTCGTGGGCATGTTTTCTCGCCTGGTTGGGAACCACGTCCAGGTCGGAGAAGGCCGGGTCGGGCAGGTGGTTGACGGTTGGCAGCACGATTCCCCGGTGCATCGCCTCGATGGCCAGACACGCCTCGATGGCGGCGGAGGCTCCAAGGCTGTGGCCGATTTGCGATTTGTTGGCCGAAATGGGGATGTCGGGCAGCCGCTCGCCGAAGACGGTGCGCAGGCAGGCCACCTCGAGACTGTCACCGGTCGGGGTCGACGTGCCGTGGGCGTTGATAGCGCCGATATCGCCGGCTGAGAGTTCCGCATCGTCGATAGCCGCCAGCATTGCCCTGGTCACTGTTTTGCCGTTGGGCCGGGTGAAGTGATGGGCGTCGGAATTCCAGCCGATACCGCCGATTTCCGCACGTGGTGTCAGTCCATGGGTTTTAGCTGCCTCTTCGGCCGCCAGGACGAGAACAGCGGCCCCTTCGGCCAGAACGAAGCCCTTGCGGTCGATACTGAATGGCCGGGATGCCTGGCCTGGGTCCTGAGCCGCCCGATCCGACGGCTTGATTTTGATGGTTGCCTGCATATTGGCAAAACCCTGAATGATCTCCGGGATCAGGCAGGTCTCCACGCCGCCGGCCAGTACGAAGTCGCAGTCGCCGTCACGGATCATTCGAGCCCCGAGGGCGATGGCGTGGTTGCCCGAGGCGCAGGCGCCTTGAGGCGAGAAAATCGGACCGGTGAAGCCGAGCAGCATGCCGGCCTTGCCGGCCGGCAGGTTGGCGCAGACATTGGGCAACAGATACGGGCTGACCTTGGTCGGTCCGTGGTTGACGTAATTGTCCATGGCAATTCGATAGCTGTCGGTGCCGTTGAGCGCCGAACCGATCAGGCAGCCGGTCCGGGGACCGGTTCTGGCATCGATTTCCAGGCCAGCGTGGTTAAGGGCCCGGCGGCAGATCTCCATGGTCAAGAACACGTAGGAAGCGTCCCAGAGCGAGGCTTCTTTACGGGTCACGTACGGCAGTGAAGCCGGGTCCCAATCGGGGATTTCGCCGACCACGTTGCTGCGACTGGTGGTGTGGCAACGGCTGATGCGGCGCAGGCCGGCCTTGCCGGCGCTGGCCAGCGCCCAACTGTCGGCAAAGGTGGCGCCGAGTGCGGTGGCGGCGTCGTAGCCGACGACGAGGACCTTTCTGTTTTTCGATGCTTTCATGGGCTCTCTTATCCGGTCCTGCGAAAAATCGCGCAAGCGTTGCAGCCGCCGAAGCCAAAGGAGTTCTTCAGCACGTATTGCTGGTCCAGGTGACGGCAGCCTTCGGCGACGCAGTCGATCTCGATGGTGGGGTCCGGCTGGTAATTGATCGTCGGCAGCAGGAGGCTCTGCTCCATGCCGTGCAGGGTGAAGACCGTCTCAATAGCGCTGGAGGCGCCCATGGCGTGGCCGATCAGAGACTTGTTGGCGCTGACCGGCGGCAGACCGTCGGGAAAAACCGCCTTGAGCGCATCATATTCGACCTGGTCGCCGACCTTGGTCGATGTGGCGTGGGCATTGACGGCGTCGATCGCCTCCGGGCTCAAACCGGCATCGCCGATCGCCTCGAGCATGCACTGCCGCACGGTAGGATAGTACGGCGCGACAAAATGATGGGCATCCGAAGTCATTCCCCAACCGGCCAGTTCCGTGACATGTTTCAGGCCGTGCGCATCGGCGAATTCCCTGGTGGCAACGATGATCGCCGCGGCCCCTTCGGACAGCACAAAGCCGCGCCGGTCGCTAGAAAACGGGCGACTGGCTGTCTGCGGAGGTTCGTCCTCCCGGCCCGGTTTCGGGATATAGATGCCGTTCATTGTATAAAAGCCGGCAACGATCGGTTCAACCAGTGCGAAGTCGACGGCTCCGCAGATGGCCACGTCCGCCCGTCCCTGGGCCAGCAGCAGAGCGGCGATAAGGATCGAGGAAAGTCCGGTGGCGCAGGCGGTGATCGGCGCGGTGATTGGACCCTGGGCGCCGGTTTCGATGGCGACCTTGCCGCCGACCATATTGATGCAGGAGTTCGGGTTGGCATAGGGATGGGGCAATTTGTTTTCGGCTTGAAGGCGCCGATCGGCGGTGACGACCGCATCCAGGCCGCCGACGGCCGAGCCGAAAGTCACCGCCACCCGCGGCGCGATCTCCGGGGTAATCGTCAAGCCGCTGCGTTCCAGAGCCCTGGTTACCGTGAGCAGCGCGTATTTGAAGACCGGCGAACTCCAGGCGGCCTGGTGGCGGGCCGACAGAAACGGATAGTCGGCTGTGCCGATATCCGGAACCTGGCCGGCGATGCGCACCGGAAAACCGTCGGGTAGCGCGAATCTGGTCAAGCTGCCGATGCCGCTTTGGCCGGCCGCGGCTCTTCGCCACTGCTCGTCCAGGTGCTCTCCCAGTGGAGAGATGGCGTCATAGCCGACCACCACCACGTCTCGTAAACCCATGAAGCTCCTTATCCCGAAGTGACCGTCCGTAGTGCCGGATGATTGTGGTGTGGACCTGCTGCGGTGGCTCCGTGCCGGGAGGGGAAAGGCGGGTCGGTGACCCGGCCCGCCGGCCGCGAGAGCGAGTTGCGGGACACCGTCTTACCAGGGGATGAACTGATAGAGTTTGGCGAACATCTCATACACTTCGATCCAGTTCTGCAGATCCCTGGTGGTCCTGATATGGGCCCGCTTGTTGACCATCACCCAGCTCATATGCGCCGCGCCGTCCTTGCAGGTCGAGCAATCGCGGGTCTCGGAAGTGCAGCAGCGGTGCATGGTCTGCAGGTCGGAGGCCCAGCGGATAAAGTTGGTCAGCCGTTTCGGGCGCGGGTTGCGCTTGTCGATCGGTTCGGTGACCGACGGGCATTCCAGCCAGCCGAAGGGCCTGCCGAGCATGGTGCCGGTGGTGATGATCTCATGGTAGTATTTCGAGGAGATCACCGTTTCCGGGTAACCGTCGAGCAGCGCGTCCATTTCGGCGCGAACGGCGACCAATTCTTCCGGAGTCCAGGAAAATCCGTCCACACCTTCGTCGTTGGACAGCAGCTGCATATGAACTTTGAGACCGACGTCCCGTATTTTCTTGACGATCTTCTCGGTCTTGCCGAGCTGTTTCGGGGTGATGGTATAAAGGTAGTAGGCGTGCGGGTCCCCGGCGTAGTTGGCACTGGAGATTTTAAACGTGTCCTGCCCCCTGAGCAGTTTCTCGTCTTCGGCATCGCCCCACAGGGAGATGCCGACCATCATGTCGGGAAAGCGGTCCCGCGGCACTTTGATCAGGCCGTTGGTTGCACAGAAACTGGGCAGCCGCTGGTAAAACACCTCGACCCGGTCGAGACAGAGGGTCGGTTCCCCGCCGATCAGGATGGCCAGGTTGACGCCCCGTTTCATCTCGTTGTCGACAAACGCTTTCCATTTTTCCAGATCCCGCTCTTCGGAGGCGACCTGGTGTTCCCCTGATGAGAAGAAAAAGCAGCCCTTGCAGCGCAGATTGCACCGATCGGTCACATCGTAGATCGAACTGCGGATATTGAGCCGGGAGATGGCTTTGTAACGCTGATACCAGTGATCGTCGAGCAGAGAACTGACGGTTATCATGACTATGCAGGGGAAACTTAATGGTTTGCAGGTGGATTGACCAGAGAGGAGCAAAGATTCTCTCCCTTGGCGTAACCACGGACCCAGACGGCGAGATAGGTGTCGACATAATCCAGCCAGGCAGCAAACGTCTGCGGGTCGGTGGCGTGACGATACATTCGGGCCGTTACCACGGCGCTGCCGGCGGCGTAATGACGGCAGTCGTCACAATCGGTATCCGGGACACAGCAGGCCGCACTGCGGTCCCATTGAAGGTCGGTCCGGTACTGGCGAAACGATCTGCCGAGCCCGATGGCGGTGGACGGGTTTTGGCGCGGGTAGGAACAGGAGAACAAGGCGTGCAATCCGTGCGAGTCGGTGTGGGCGACAATGCTGTACGGGGAAAAGAGCACGGTTTCGGGAAAATCGCGCAGTAGTTCGGCCATCATTGCCCGCGTTTTTATCAGTGACTGCGGGGTGTGCCGGAGTTGTCCCCGGTAGCCGACGGGGGCCGAAAACATATTGAAGGTGAGTTTGCACCGATTATTGGCGAGTACCGCGGTGACTTCCCGCGCCTCGTCGATGTTGTCCGGGGTGAAGGTGTATACGAATATCGCCCGGGGGTCGTCCTGGTAATTGGCAATCTGGCGCTGGAGCATGTCCGGCGCCTTCCTGATGGCCTGGCTGGTCCGATCGTTGCCCCAGACCGAGATATGGATCTGGTAATCGATCGACCGGGGCAGCACTTTCAGGCCGTTGCTGGCAATGGCACCGAGCGGGATATTCCGGTGGCAGATAGCACATAACTCGGGAACGAGCGACGGTTCGGCTCCGGCCAGGACGGCAAAGGTGATGCCGCGCTCTTTTTCCGACGCCATCAGGCGGCTCCAGGCGTCCGGGTCGCTGTTTTCTTCGGCGAATTGCTTTTCGCCGGTGAAATAATAACACCCCTCGCAACGGATGTTACACCGGTTGGTCATGTCGTAAGTCGATTCGCGCAGGAAGAACCAGCGGCGCACCTTCTCCCAGCGTTCCCTGATGGCCGGCTCGGCGATGATTTCCGAGAACTTGTAAGCGGGCGTCTGTTCGGTCACCACGATGGATCACTCGCCCTGATTGATCTTGTCGTCGATATAGGCGGCGATAATGCGCACCGTGGTCAGTTTCGGATAATCATCCTCGTCGATGCGGATGCCGTATTCGTCGCGGAGTACCAGAGCGATGGTCGCCAGGTCCATGCTGTCGATGCCGACTTCGTCGACCAGGTCGAGATCGACATTGAAGGTCTCCGGCGTCACCTCTTCCAGTTTGAGTTCGTTGATGATGATCTCGGTGATGCGCTCTATCGTCTGTTGATTGCTCATGGTAAAGAAGTCGCTTAATAGTGGTTGATGGTCAATATACCCGAACTGACGTTTTCCTGTCCGCTGGTGATCTTAAAGACGTAGGCGTCTTTGCTCTCGTTCCTGGAAACGGTTATCTTCAGGGATTCTCCCGGTGCGATCAGTTTCCGGAATTTTACCCTGCTGAGACTATCGACGAAGACCGGCTCGCCGGCGAGCGTCGAGGTCAGTTCGGCGACCAGTTCCAGTTGGGCCACGCCGGGTAATACCGGTTCCCCGGGAAAATGGCCGTCATACCAGGGAGCGTCGGCATCCGTCGTTACCGTGGCGGAGAGGCTATCCTTCCCGGTCTGCTGTAATGAAACCAATGAATACCACATAGTCAAATGGGTTTTCACCCGGGCAGGAAAAAACCGGTGTGCCTCAGTGGCCCCCTGCTGTGATCGGCGCTGTCGCCGACGGTAGTTAGCTCGCTGTGACGGTACGTTGCAGCGGTGATTAATACTATAAAAACCTGTCATTGGCAACCGATCGTTGGCCGATGATTGCCGGGCCGGCGGCAGGATAGCCCGTTTCGCACTGCCGCGGTCTCAGCGGGCGATATATTCCCACAACGGTCCGCAGTGGTTTCGCTGATGCAGCTTTTTGATCGTTGCCGCTACCTGGTCGCCGCCGGAACCGATTACCCAGTTGATTCGGTCGCCGGCCCGCTCTTTGACCAGGGCCTCGATGGCACCGTGTTCAAGCGCGTCGGCCTGATAGAATACCGGTTGCAACAAGTCGCTATGCGGTGACAGTTTGCCTTCGGCCACGGCAATATCATAGAGGGCCGTATTGGGATACAGCCGGACCCCGACAAAGAAAAACAGGGCGGTTTTATCAAGACTTTCGGCGCCGTCGAGGCAGGTGCGCACCGTATCCTCGGATTCGCCCGGTCCGCCGAGCAGAAAATAGTGGGCCACGTGCAGTCCGGCCTCCCGGGCCAGGCGATGGGCGGCAAAGACATCTGCGCTGTTGAACGGCTTGCGGTAGGTCCCCAGCATCGTGTCGGAGAGCGATTCGGTGCCGAATTCGACGTGCTTGAGTCCGGACTCCTTCATGATCCGGAAGTAATCGGAATCGGTTCTGATCGGCGCGAAAAAACCGCCCCAGGGAATGGTCAGCCCTGCTTTTTTGAAGGCGCGGGCCACGGCCAGGCTGTGGGCAACGTCGGAATTGAATGCGGAATCGGTGATGAACAGGTAGCGGGCCCCGGCTTTCTGCAGGGCCAGTGCCGTTGCCGCCACGTGCTCGGGGGGCTGCAGTCGATGGTGTCTGCCTTCGATATGGGGATAGGGACAGTAGATGCACCGAAATGAGCAGCCGCGTTTGGTCTGCACATTGAGCATGCCGCCGTTGGCCAGATAAAAAGCATGGTGACCGAACGAGACGTCAAAGGCCCGTGCCGGAGTACCGTCCCAGGGTGGTGGCCGGGAGTCCGGTCGGCGTGCCGAGATGACGCCGTCCAGGTCGGCGACCTCGCGCCCCGCCGCCAGGGCCTCGATAAAGGGACCGAACCGTTCGCCCTCACCGATAATGCCGTAGTCGCAGCCGACGGCGGTGAAGAACGGCGCCGGCATAATGGTGAAGCCGCTGCCGCCGCAGACCAGGGTTGCCCCGGTATGGCGGCGGAGCCAGCTGACGAGCTGACGATAATCGTCGATAAAGGCAAGTGGGGCGGCGGCGTCGGTATTATCGATGTTGCGGCAGGACAGGCCGACCACCTCCGGTGCAAAATCGGTCAGCAGCTGAGCCAGTTCGGTGCGCGAGATCAGGTTGAGATCGGCGATGCGCACCCGGTGGTGCTTGGCTATTGCCGCGGCGACATAGTCGAGCCCGATCGGGTAAACGGGATAGGGGGTGGTCAGCGTGTTGGGCGAGATCAGCAGGATGTTCATGCCCGGGAAAACTCCATTGCCGTCACGCAGGTGCCAAGGCCGAGACCCAATACCGTTTTCCCTGCTAGCGATACGGGCGGCCCGCCGGTCAGGCCTTCCGGCAGTTCGCCATTTTGCAGCAGGCCGGCAGCCAGGACTGCGGCCACTGCCGAGGCCGAGGCGAATTCGCCGAGCAGGGG
>JAZBPM010000329.1:0-6886 GCA_036351615.1 Desulfofustis sp. | reverse complement strand
CGGAGGAGAGACGCGGATCATCTACCTTCAGCAGCTCGTCCAATTCCAAATGCGTCAGCACCGAAGGATGGGTTCCATACAGATATTCGGTTGGTTTGTGCTCTTCCGCGCCGGTTGCAATGACGGCAACGCCGTGCTGAATGGTTTTTCCGGTACCGTCATGAGTGATGTCCGATTCGAAATTGCCGACGAACCCTCTGACATTGGTTACCTCGCTGCCGGTATACATAGTTATGCGCGGATTCGAACGCACCTCTTCTAGCAATTGCGAAAGCAACGGAGCGACATCGTTTTTTGTACTGGTCCGGTAAAGGGCGTTGCCATAACCGCCCAACAGATCGGATTTTTCTACCAAGACGACCGGATAACCCTGGCCGGCAAAAGCCAGGGCCGCCGTCATGCCGGCAATCCCGCCGCCGACCACGAGGGCCGATCGGGTAACCGCAACATCCTTCTGGTACAGCGGTTCGAGCAGCACAGCTTTGGCTGTCGCCATACGAACCAGGTCTTTCGCCTTGTCGGTGGCGGCATCCGGATTGTCTACATGAATCCACGAATCGTGATTGCGGATATTGGCCATTTCGATCAAATATTTGTTCAGCCCGGCATTGATCAGGGTGTCCTGAAAGAGCGATTCGTGGGTGATCGGCGTGCACGCGGCAATAACGACCCGATTCAATTCCTGTTCCCTGATGACCTCTGCCAGTTTATCCTGGGTATCCTGAGAACAGGTGAAGAGATTCTCCTCAACGTAGACCACATGGGGAAGCGATTTGGCAAAAGCGGCGACTTCAGGAACGTTGACCACAGCAGCGATATTGGTGCCGCACTTGCAAACAAAAACACCGATTCGCGGTTCCTGTCTGGCGATATTTCTTTCGGCAATCGGGGCTCTGCTCCTGGTTCGCGTGTTGCGGGCGACGGCCAGGTTTTCGGTAGCGGCGCAGGCGGCAGCGCTCGCTTCCATCACCGACTGGGGAATGTCTTTCGGGCCGGACAACGCCCCGCAGGCATAGATACCGGGAATTGAACAAGAAACCGGGAAAAACGAGTTGGTGATGGTAAACCCGTATTTATCCGTTGCCACACCGAGTTTCTCGGTAAGGCGTGCCGATTCTGCAGAGATGACCAGGCCGGTTGACAAAACAACCAGGTCAAACCGCTCTTCCTGCAGCCGTCCGTCATCTTCAACCCAGCGTAGCCGCAGCTCATCAGAATCGACACTCTTTTCTATGGAGTGGACCCTTGAAGGAATAAACCGAACCCCTGCATCCCGCGCGTTTTCCAGGTAATGGTCGAAATTTTTCCCCTGGGTGCGCAGATCCATATAAAAAATTGTGCAACGCAGCGAACGATCGTGGTCTTTTGCAATAATCGCTTGTTTAACCGCATACATGCAACATACTGAGGAGCAGTATTCGTTTGTATTTCGGTTTATCTCCCGCGAGCCGACACATTGCAGCCAGGCTATTTTTTTCGGGTATGTTTCCGGCAGGTTTTTCCGCTGTTTGCAGGAAGGCCGAACCAGGTGCCCGCCGAACGGACCGGTGGCCGACAACATTCGTTCGAACTCCATTGCGGTGATCACGTCGGGATATTGGTTATAACAGTAATTATCCTGGTCGCCGGGGTCATACGACTGGAATCCGGTGGCAAGAATAATCGAGCCGACATGAATGGATCGTGTCGTTTCGCGATCCTTGAAATTGATCGCTCCGGACGGACACAATTTCTCACAGGCGCCGCAGGTGCCCTTTTGCAGATAGAGGCACTGATCGGGGTCGATGGTGTATTTCAGGGGAACAGCCTGGGCATAGGGAACGTAGATGGCCTTGCGCTTCATCAATCCTTCGTTGTAGACGTCATCTACCTTCTTTGGGCATTTTTCAGCACACATACCGCAGGCGATGCACTTGGTGCTATCGACATAACGCGGATACTGTCGGATAGTAACGGTGAATTTTCCTTCTGTTCCGGTTACCTCTGTCACTTCCGATAACGTGATCAGTTCAATGTTGTCGTGCCGGCCGACCTCGACCAGTTTTGGCGAAATAATTCACATTGCACAATCGTTGGTCGGAAAGGTCTTGTCCAATTGCGCCATCTTACCGCCGATGGCCGGCGACTTTTCAACGATATAGACGTAAAAACCACTATCTGCCATGTCCAGTGCCGCCTGCATTCCGGCGATCCCGCCGCCGACGACAACAACGGCGCCTTCAATCCCCGATATGGCATTACCATTTCTCATTGATGTCCTCCGATTGTCCGGCAAGCTCGATATCCGGTGACCCTGCAGTGCCACCGGCAGCACGGCAGCTGCCGCAACATGGTTACGCTTGTTACCAGGCTTCACGCTCAAGCCGTGAGTAAACAAACATCAATTGTTTTTGAGTCAGTTCACCAATATTGTTATTGATCCATGCCAGGTCACCGGCAGCGACAGCTGCTTTCGCTTCCTGCGAGAGCCGATAATTCTTCAGCGCTGCCGAGCCGTTTTCCATCAGATCCTTCCAGAAATCGTTGTCATCGGCAGTCCGGTTGAGCACCCGTATCACTTCTCGCTTCTGGATCAGCTTGTCTTCCTCGGCGTTGATGCGATCCTCGATTCTCGAGGCACCGGCCTCTTGGAGTCTCTTCAAAGCGCCATCGACGGCTTCCTTGATCTCGGACTCGGTAAAGGGCTTTGCGAGATAATCGAAAACTCCAAGTTTCATTGCATCAACGGCTGAAGTAACCGAAGAATAACCGGTTATGACGATGACCTCGGTCGTCGGCTTCCTTGCTTTGACCGTCTTTATCACCTCCATGCCATCGATATCCGGCAGGCGGAGGTCGGCGATGAGCAGGTCAACGGACTTGGCCGACATCGATTTCAGGGCGTCGGCCCCGGTATAGGCAAGTTCAACGTCATACCCTTCCTCCGCCAATACCATTTCAAGACCTTGGGCAACGATTTTTTCATCCTCCATCACAAGGATGTTTGCCGGCGTACCGGCGATGTCCGGATGCACTGCTTGCATTGTCGTCATGTGCTTACCTCCCTGCGATGCCGCAATTGTTCCCGGATTGGGGGGGATCCCGCTGTCTCGGTTGTCTGCCTACGAATAAGCAATATCCATACCATCTAATGAGCATGGTCCGTTTCACGACTAGGACAGATAGCCAGATTCACTACCCCTTCGCTCTTGCCTCAACTGCACTACACGACAAGGCCGACTGATTGTCGCTATCTACCTATATTCATACTTATTATTTTTTCTCAGGTCAGAGACGAAGCGCAGAGGAACCACACCCTTTTCAAGATGACCCCATGTTATTTATCCAGGCGATGAAGCACGTTGACAGGGGTCCGTTGCGGGCGGAAAAATCGGAAAGCGTATAACAAACCTGGAGGCGCACCGAACAATACGAGTCATACGATGCTATTTCAAACTGTTATCTGCGTATAGAAAAATATACGCGGACGTATGGGGAAACGATCGGTATGGTCAGGTTGACGGCGCAGCCTCAGGCGATGAAGGGAGCCGATCATCGGCCGAGATACGGTGTTTTTTCATCAGGGCGGAAAAATTCGACCGTTGCATACCGACCCGTTCGGCGGCACGGGTGATATTGCCCCCTGACTTCGTCAGGGCGTTGAGTAGGAAAGACTTTTCAATAGCTGCAAAGCGTTTTTCCAGAAAGTCTTTTTTAATCGATTTCAATGCATCCAGGGTTTCCGGAAGCGTGCAAATCTCCGGAGTATGCGTACTCTGGAGATCGTGAAGGTTTTCTTTGACCAGGTATTCCTGATCGGCCATAATTACCAGTCGTTCAACCGCATTTTTCAGTTGCCGGACGTTGCCCGGCCATGGGTGATCGATCATTATGGCCAGTGCTTCATCGCTGAACCCTTCGATTTTCTTGCCAGTTTTCCTGCAGAAAAAGCGCAGAAAGTGGTAGGCAAGCCGCGGAATGTCGTCTTTTCGTTCCCGGAGAGGCGGCAATTGCAGCGGAAAGACATTCAACCGGTAAAAAAGATCCTCGCGAAACTGTCCATCGGCAACCATTGTCGAGAGATCCCTGTTTGTTGCCGCGATGATTCGGGCATCGCTCTTTTTGTAACGATTTGCCCCAACCGGTTTGTATTCGCCGCATTCCATTACCCTGAGCAACGTACTCTGGGTCTCCATCGTCAGATTTGCAACTTCATCGAGAAACAAGGTCCCCTGGTCGGCAATCTCAAATATTCCCTTTTTATTTTCCACCGCTCCGGTGAAGGACCCTTTCATATGCCCAAACAACTCACTCTCCAGCAGGCTTGGCGACAGGGCGGAGCAGTCAAGGGTGATAAATTGCTTGGCGGCGCGGGGGCTATGGGCGTGGATTGCCCCGGCAAACAATTCCTTGCCCGTCCCGCTTTCACCGGTAATCAAAATAGTGCTGTCGGTCGTTGCAACTTTCTTGATGCGGTTGAAGATATCGAGCAGGGCTCTGTTTTCGCCGACGATATTGCTGAAATCGTAGCGCTCGAACAACTGCTTTCGTAAGAAAGCGTTTTCTTCTCTGAGTTGCTTGTTGTCAAGTGCTTTGGCAACGGCATGGAGCAGTTCGTCATCGGTGAACGGTTTGGCCAGATAATCGAACGCTCCCGCCTTCATTGCCTGCACTGCATTGTCCACGGTGGAATAGCCGGTCATAACGATAACCGAAATCCCGGGTCTGTCAGCCTGCAACCTCGACAGGATGCTCATGCCGTCCAGATCCGGCAACTTCATATCCAGGAGAACCAGGTCGAAACGACCGGCCAGGCCATCGTGCAACCCACTTCTCCCCGTTGCTCTCGACGTCACCTGATACCCGTTTTCAGACAAAGATCGGCCGCAGCCAGAGCGAATGGAAGGTTCATCATCGATGATCAGGATATGAAACTGATCGGTAGTCATCAGGAAACACACTGAGCTTTTTTTACGACAGTCAGCAGTTCGTCAGCGGTAAACGGTTTCGGCAGATAATCGATGGCACCGAGTTTCATGGAGTTCACGGCGCTTTGCACCGTCGCATAGCCACTCATGACGATGATACGGTTTCTGCTGTTCTGTCCGGCGACGCGTAACAGCTCGGTGCCCTCCTGGTCGGGCAGTTTCAGGTCGAGAAGGATAAGATCGTAGCAACTCTTTTTAACGGCTGCAATACCATCGCTGCAGGTCATACAGGTGTCAACGATGTGTCCTTGATCTTCGAGAATCAGTTTGCAACCGCTGCAGATAACCAGTTCGTCGTCAACGACTAGGATATTCATCGGCCCTCTTGCTATCCTCTTGTCTCAGTTGTCGGCGGCAATCAACGGGATCTCGATCAGAAATCTGGTGCCTTTGCCCAATTCGCTGTCGACCTGAATGTGTCCCTGGTGTTTATGGATTATTCCGTAACTTACGGAAAGCCCGAGCCCGGTCCCCTTTGCCTTGGTCGAGAAGAAGGGCTCGAATACTTTATCGAGCGCTTCTTTCTCAATGCCGTTGCCGTCATCGGCGATCTCGACGGTGACGATCTCTCTCTCACGGCTGACCCGACTGGTGATCGAAACCGTGCCTCCTTCCGGCAGGGCCTGGATACTATTGATAATCAGGTTGATAAACACCTGCTCAATCTGATTGCCATCCAGCATGGTCTTCTCCATGTCGTTGGCCAGATTCTTCCTCAACTTAATGCGGTTGAGCCTGAATTCATTTTCCAGGATAGTCAGTGTCTTCTCGATAATTGTGTTGATATCGGTAGGGATTTTCTGCGGTTCTCGTTCTCTGGAAAAATCAAGAAGCTCCTGGATTATTGTACGACACCTGATGGTCTCGTCAATAATGATGTCCAGACCTTCCCTGATCGGCGTACCTTCCGATACTTTCTTGACCAAGTTGGAACTGTACAGCAGGATCCCCGCCAGAGGATTATTGATTTCATGGGCTATTCCCGCTGCCATTCGACCAAGGGCCGAAAGCTTTTCGGTCTGCAACGCAAGCCGGTGATATTTCAGTTCCTGGGACTCGATCAGGCGTGCCTTTCCGAGAGCACAGGAACACTGTTCGGCGATGGCGACGATAAAACTCAACTCATCTTCCGAAAACTGTCTGGTTTCGGTAAAATAAATTCGTAATAGGCCAAAAACGTCGTTGGCGATACTGAGCGGGACATCGACAATGAATCGGATCCCCTCCTTTTCCGCCTCCTTGGGGTACTGGACACGGGGGTTCGAGTGGATGTCGTCAATCATGATCACTTTGTTTCGAAGGCAAATGTCCGTTATTACTTTCTTTGAAAAGGTCGGTCCTTTCTCCAGGTAGTTTTTACCGATACCGTAGGCGGCGCTGATTTCAAGTTCACCTGTCTCAATATTGAGAAGCCGCAGGATTGCCCCTTTGGCATTGATGATCTCGGTGACTTTCCAGACAACCAGATCCATCACCTCGTCAAGCCGCGTCGAAGAGTGAACGACGGTGATAATATCTCTGAAGCCGTTGTAAAATTTCTCAAACTTCGACGAGGCAGTCATAAAAATTTCTCTTCAAGTGAAGGTGTCGTGAAAAAAGCCGACTTACATTCCGCGGTACACTGAAGCACGTCAATGAGCTGCAGGCGGAGAGATAAAGCATCGGGAAGCAACCGGTCACATTCGGCGCAGGGAAGGAGGGAGAAGCATGCCATTTTTCACAGTGACCCGATGTTCTGAAAGATAAAGATGTTTATATGATAATCGGCGAGACTGGTTTTAACCTGTCCCCCGCTAACTTTCAAAACCAACCGCACATTCCGACCACGGCGCCGATTTTCATCGTTCGATTAGATAGTAACGCTTAAACACCGCTGAAACAATCATACAGCGTGGCAATACTGGCCGATTTTGGGCGAT
>JAZBPM010000328.1:0-8575 GCA_036351615.1 Desulfofustis sp. | reverse complement strand
TACGTTCGCCGGTATCGTCCGGACCGGTTTGTGACGGCGGCTGTTCGGTTACGGTAACGGCCCGCCATTTCTCTTCCAGATCGGCGGGGCGGGGCACCAGTTGCGCCGGCTGAAAATCGCCACGCCCCTTGAAGACTTTAGACAAGCTCATCGGCGCCGCCTCCGCGGCCGAGCATCAATTTGCCTTCCTCTTCAAGTTTCATGGCAATCTTGACGATCGACTGCTGCATGGCCTCGACCTCGGAGAGCCGTACCGGCCCCATGGCTTCGAGATCGTCACGGATCATGTCGGCGGCCCGGATGGACATGTTGGCGAATATTTTTTCCTTCATTTCCTCGGAAGCGGTCTTCAGCGCCAGGGTCAGCGAGTCGTTGTTCACCTCGCGCAGGATCATCTGCAGCGAGCGGCCATCGAGGGCGATCAGGTTTTCGAAGGTGAACATGCGCTTGCGGATCTCTTCCGCCATATCGGCATCTGTCTCTTCGATCGTTTCAATGATATCAATATCCAGATTGTTTTTCATGTTGCCGAGCAGATCAACCACCTTGTCGAGGCCGCCAATCTCCCGCTGTTCCTTGCTGGCCACGAGGCCGATCTCGCGGTGCAGCGCGTCCTCGATATGGTTGAGCACTTCGGGTGATACCTTTTCCAGCTTTGCGATCCGGTAAACGACGTCGGCCTGCATGGCCTCTGAGAGGTGCGACAGGATCTCTGCGGCATGTTCAACGTGCTGGGTCGACAGGATCAGCGCCACGGTCTGTGGGTGTTCTTTTTCCAGCAGCCCGGCCACCATGCGCGGCTGCATCAGGGAGATGGTCTCCAGCGAGCGGGTCTCGGTGCCGGAGATGAACTGCTCGAGCAGCATCTCCGTCCTCTCGCCGAGATTGGTTGCGGCAATCGCGTTGCGGGCAAACTCATTGCCTTTGACGAACAGGCCGGCAAATTCGTCCTGGGCGTTGCTGAACTGCAGGAAGACCTTGTCTTTGATATCCGACGGGATATGCTCGATGGCAGCCATTGCCCGGGTCACCTTGCGGACCTCATCGTCGGTCAGTTCCTCAAAGATCTTCGCCGTCGCTTCTTCGCCGAGACAGATGAGCAGCACGGCGGCTTTGTTGAGCCCGGTGAGAGATTCGATTGCCATGGCTAGACTTCCTGAATCCAGTTTTTGATGATGAAAGCGGTGGGCGCCGGATTTTTCATGGCATCGCGGCGCAGGGCAATGATGTAATCTTCCTCGGGCACCGGCTTTTCGGCCATCTCCGCCTCATGCTGGGATTTGAGCATGTCCAGTCGCTCGCGTTCAAGCTCTTCGACCGTCTTGTAATGTTCCACCAGGTCGCCGCGCATGGTCTTGACGATGGGACGGATCAAGAACAGATAGCAGAGCAGAATGGCAAAGGCCAGCAGTCCGATTTTCAGGGCCGGCAAGAACTGATAGAACAAACCTGCCGGCAATCGTTCGGCCACCATTTCGGCCGGTGTCGGTTCGGTAAACGGCATCGACACGACGTTGATGCGATCACCCCGTTCCGGGATCAGGCCGAGCGCGCTGGCCACCATATTCTCTATGGAAGCGAGTTCCTCTTCGGCCAACGGCTCGGAGCTGATTGTGCCATCTTCCCCAGTGATCTCGCGATCGGCTACCAGGATTGAGACGGACAGGTTGCGGATAGTGCCGACCGGATTGACGATCCGGCTGATCGTCTTGCTGATCTCGTAATTGGTGGTTCGCGACGACTTCTGAAACGGCGTGGTGCCTTCACCCTCGATGGCGCCGGGGCCTTGCAGATTCGATTGCACGCCAGGGATGCCGCCGACGGTCTGGGTTCCGCTCGTTTCTGTATTGATCTGTTCGCTCCGAACCACCGGGTCGTCGGCGTCAAAGACTTCCTGAGTCTGTTCCACCTTTGAAAAATCAAGCGATGCGGTGACCCGGGCCATGGCCTTGTTCATGCCCATGACGGTGTCGAGCAGATCCTGCGCCCGCATTTGCAGCCGGTGTTCGACCTCCTGCTGAAAGGCAAGCATATCGGCGCTGAGGATGTCCTCCTGGTCCGGTTTTTCGTCAAGGTCGAGAACCCGGCCGTTGGCGTCGATCACCTTAACCAATTCCGGTTCCAGTCCGGTGACCGATCCGGAAACGAGATGGACGATGCCCTGCACCTGGCTCGGATCGAGTTGTTTGCCGGGGATAAGGGTAACGATGACCGACGCGGTGGGTTGCTGCTGCTGGTTCTTGAACAGCCGTTTTTCCGGGATGGCCAGGTGTACACGGGTCGCTTCAACCGGTGCCAGCGAGGTGATGGTTCGTGCCAGTTCGCCCTGCAGCGCCCTGGTATAATTGACTTTCTGCACGTAGTCGGTGAGGGCGAAACTCTGTTTGTCAAAGACCTCAAAACCGACATCGCCGCCGCTCGGCAGACCGTTGGCGGCCAGGTCGAGCCGTGTTTCGTAAATTTTGTCGGCTCCGATCCAGATATCTCTGCCGTTGTTTTTTAATTGGAAGGGGATCTTCTGGTTTTTCAGCCAGGTGACAACGCTGCCGGCGTCCGCTTCGGCGAGGTTGGCATAGAGCAACTGGTAGTCGCTGACACGCGCCTGCAGGATCAGCAGAAGCAATACGGATACGCCGATGACCGCCAGCGAGCCGAACGCGATTTTCCGCCGCAGCGGCCAGGCCCTGATCAGATCGATCAGCCGTTTGCGTTCCGGTTTTGCCGGCAGTGTGTCGCCCGCGGTAGTTACATCGGTGGTGGGTTGTTCGGTTGCCATGGTTCTTGTTTCACCTGAGTAATCTCTCTATGCAGCCGGCGGGCCCCATCAGATCTGCATGCGCATGATCTCTTCGTAGGCCTGCAGGGCCTTGTTGCGGATCTGCACGAACATACGCAGCGAAATATCTGCCTCCTCGACGGCAATCATCACCTCATGCAGGCTCTGCGCCTGGCCGCTGTGCAGCATCTCGATCGATCGATCGCCGCGGGTCATGGCCTGGTTCACCTGATCGATACTGTTTTCGAGAAAGGCGGTAAAATCATTCCGGGAGGCGGTGATCGCCTCGCCGTCGATGCGATTGATCGGCAGGGCGGTGTTCGCGCCGGCGGGGGGCAGCGGTGTGATCGTCATTTTCGGTTACCTCCCTATCTCCAGCGCTTTCTGCGCCATTCTTTTGGCAGATTGGATGGTGGTTACATTGGCCTGGTAGGACCGGGTTGCCGACATCATGTCAACCATTTCCTTGAGCACGTCGACATTGGGCATGTCGACGTAGCCGTCTTCAGCCGCATCGGGATGTGACGGGTTATAGACTTTTCGCGGCGGGTCGGGGTCTTCTATGATTTTCGTCACGGCAACGCCCTGGGCGCTGCCCCGCAGGGCGCTGTCGAGATGCTTGTCAAAGCTGGTCGGTGTACTCTGGAAGTAGACCGATTTCTTTTTGTACGGGCCGCCTTCCGGTGTCGACGTGGTCTCGGCATTGGCCAGGTTCGAGCTGACCGTATCGAGCCTGATTTTCTGTGCTTTCAGCGCTGAACTACTGATCGCAAAGGTTGTAAAGATATCCATGATGATTTCTCCAGGAATTATTGTCCGCCCGATACCGCGTATTTCAGCATCGTCATTTTCTTTTTCAATAATTGTGCCGCTGTTTCATACATCAACTGATTCTTCGACAGGGCAATCATCTCGTCGTCAACACTGACACCGTTTTGATCCCCAATACCGGTACTATCAGGCTCCCGAATCACCCTGCCGTGGACGTCGGCGACGGAGGGCGCCTGCGGAGAAATGTGACCGGTGTGCGTCGTTTCCAGGGCGATGGTCGATTTTTTGACAGCCTCCTGCAGGGCCTGTTCAAATTCGAATCGCGCCGGTGCGTAGCCCGGGGTCTCGGCATTGGCGATGTTGGCGGCGATTACCTGCTGATTGGTCGAGCGGAGATCGAGAGATTTGGCGAGCAGGGCCATTGTCGAATCTGAGAGGGTGAGCGGATCCATGGTGTCTCCCGTTTATGGGAAGCTTGAAAATTGTCATTTCGTTCAATCTCATCGTTGCGAAATCAAATTTTATCCTCGCAATAGTATCCCTGCCTGCGGAAAAATTTTCTTGTGTGCCCCGATCTTGAACGAAATTCCGAATGTTTCAAGCTCCCCCTATTGGACTGAAGAGGCGGCGTGTTTGCAGCTCTTTTTGGGCCAGCTGCCGCCACAAAGAGTCATCTGTTGTTTCGGCCAGTTCCTGCAAGAGATTTAGGGCCCCCTGGTTGTCGCCGCGCCGCGCGGCGAGTTGCGACAGGCGATAGAGGCTCTGCCCACGATAGATTGGCTGATCTCGGCAGCGCTTAAATAATTCGGTGGCCTCGTCGTCGCGCCCGAGTTGAAACAGGCTTTCGGCACGCATGAAGACGAACTCGTCGGCCGGTTCGTCGGCGGGCCGGGCCAGTTCGTCCAGCAGCGTGGCGGCGGTCTCGTATTGTTGTACGTGAAAGTGCAGGGTAGCCGCCAGTTCCTTGAAATCCGGGCGGTCCGGTAGCGGTTCGGGCAGCAGCTTTAGTGCCCGGTCGAACTGGTCGGTCAGATAAAGTGATTTGAGTTTAAGGAGCAGGATGTCATGTGCGTAACTGCCGTCCGGGAAATTGAAATTGTACTGATCGGCAAAATCTTCCACCAGGGAAAAATCACCTCTGGCATAGGCGCTGCGAGCAAGCGGCAGATAGAATTGTTCTCGCTCGCTGCTCGTTGCCTGGCTTGCCAGATAGAGATAGAGATCGAGGGCTTCCCGGTAGGAACCGAGCCGCTCGTGGGCCAGGGCCAGGTCGATCAGCAGAGCGGTGTCGAACCAGTTATTGTCGAAAAAGCGGCGGTTTTGTCGGGACAGGACCACGGCCTCGAGATAGCTACCGGCCTCGATCAAACGCCTGATCTCGCCGGGCAGGAGCTGGATCAACAGGGCCTCGGCGTGGGGGACGATGGAGCCGCTGCGGATATTCCTGGTCAGCGTCATCAGCTTATCGATCGCGGATGCGTCGTCGTTGTGCAGATGATAAAGCAGCGCTTCTTTGAAATAGGCCTCCCCGGAGACGGCTCGATACGGCGATTCTTCAGCAAGGGCGTGATAGTAGGTCTGCGCCGTCGGATACCAGGCGGGATCGTCAAGATAGCGGAGATCGGTATGCTTCACCGCTGCCCTGAAAGCAGCTTCGGTGTTGGGAAAGGTGTCTTCGATGCGGCTCAGCTGGATAACGATCTCGGCTCTAGCGTCGCCGCGATGCAGACCGGCCATGGCGGCGCGGAAGGAAGCCATGCCTAGGGATTGACGTTCTGTCAACACCTGCGTCAGATCCTGATAACAGGAGGTTGCTTCCGGCCAGTTCTTCTGCTCATAGAGCGTTGCGCAGAACGCATTGAGGGAAAAGGGCCTTTGGCGGAGTGCAACGGAGTCGGGAAGCAGGCGGTAACTGACAAAGGCCTGCACCGAGCGGTCAGTGGCATAGAGCAGATCGGCTTGTCGGAGCGCACGTACGGCCAGCAACGACGGAGGGTAGGCAACATCGGTTCGCTCCAGGACACGGCGCAAGTGTTCGAATTGTCTGGTGGCGAGGCTGGTTTCCGCAAGTGAGATCAGGTAGTGGGGGGTGAGCGGATGGCGAGGCGGAAACTTTTGTGCCAGAGCGCGCAACTCGGAATCGGCAGTGTACGGGTCGTCGTTGACCGCCAGCAGGATCGCCAGCAGGTAGGCGGCGAGCACCCCGACCTGCTCTTCCGGGTAGCTCTGTCTGAGTAGATACAGCTGCTTGTATGCCCCCTCGAAATGATTCATCCTGAGCAGCACATCACCGTAGAGCAGGGCCAGATATTTGCCTGTTTGCAGGTCTTGCGTTGCTTGCAGTCGTTCTTCGAGCAACGGTGCAATCTCCGCCCAGGACTGGCGGTCGGCACGTTCGAGGAGATTGTCGTCAAGCAGTTCCCCATGGTCAGTTTCATCAGGAAGGATGGCGGCAACCAACGGAAAATCGGGAATGGTGAAACTGACCGGAGCCGTCAGCGTCGGCTCTGTTTCGTAGGTGTAAAAAAAACTGCGCCAGTCACGGGCATACGGTGATGACAGCAGTGGATTGGTGTAATCGGGACCTTCTCTGTCGAGCAAGGTGATGCCGGACAATTGTCTGCTGACTTCGTCGTAGGTCTTGCTGAATCTGTTGCCGGGCAAAATCTCGAGTACCAGTGTCCTGTCATTATCGGTCGAGACAGTTGCTTTCTGCGGGGGGTAGCGGAAGAAAAAACTGACAACGGTCGCCTCTTCATGCGCGCTCGTCAGAATTTTGACTATTGTTTCATCCTGCTCAAAGACGGTCAGGTTGTCGGCGAGAACGGTATCGTGCAGAATTATGTCGTAGCGTCGATCCGAGCGTTTCTCGTCATAGCGCGGCAGCCGATCAAAGCCAAGGAAGACTTGCACCTGCTCACGGCTCTCGGACTTGCTGATTCGCTCCAATATCGACGCACCGCCGGCAGTGATCGCAGTAGTCGAAGATAATAGAACGGTAATGATTATCAGAATAACGATTCGTTTCATGGAGTCTCCACTATCTCTGAGAGGAAGTTATGCAAAATACATTCCATTGTGCTGCCTCAAGATGCAGGGTGGTTTTTCGGCATCGATCACAGATGAGATTTGATTTTTCTCTCTCATTACTGCTAAGATTTCAAGGTGCAACAGGGAACTCGCAGACCATCGGTCGATGACCGGTCGCCGGCGGGAAAATAACAGTGACGCGATCGACGCACGGGTCGATGAATCGCTCGAACAGGAGGCTCGAATGGGGAAAAATGTATTGCTGGTAGATGACTCAAGCACGATGCGCAAGATCATCGGCAGATCGCTCCGCCAGGCAGGTATTTCTTTCGACAATATATTTGAGGCGGGAGACGGCTTGGAGGCCTTGGCGATCCTCGAGAAAGAACGAGTAGATATTGTTCTCAGCGATATCAACATGCCCAATATGGACGGTATATCCTTCCTGCGGGAAAAGTCGGTACGAGATGATATCAAAGACATACCGGTGTTGATGATATCTACCGAAACCGGTGACGATATTATCGGCGAGGCGAAATCATTGGGAGCGGTCGGCGCCATCAAAAAGCCGTTTACTCCGGACAAGGTGAACGAGATTCTCGGTCCGCTGTTATAACCACCTTCGGAGGATGGCGTGGATATTAAAAATAAGATTGTCGAATCGACGAAAGAAATATTTTCGACCATGGTGATGATGGATGTCACGGTTGTCGATCAGGACCCGGCCGCCCGGCAGGCGATTAAAGACGGGATATCGGGAATTATCGGACTGGCCGGAACACACAAGGGTGTTCTCGCCATACATATTCCCGCTCCGGTGGCCCTGGCGATAACCGGCAGTTTTCTCGGCATGGAGGTCGAAGAAATCAACGAAGATGTCGAGGACGCGGTTGGTGAGTTGGCCAATATGCTCGGTGGAAACGTCAAGACCATCCTCTCGGATAATGGCAGGGATATCGAATTGTCTCTGCCCACCACGATTTCCGGAACCAACTATGATTTCCAGACTGCCAAGGATGTCGAGGTGACGGCTCTGGCGTTCGCCACCGATACCGGCACGTTTTCAGTGGAACTGCAACTGGAACGATAACACTTACAGAGAACGGCGAAAAGGGCGTCCGGTCCATAGCCGGCGCCCTTTTTTTGTCGAACGGATCAACATGGACTACGTGACAGTATTGCAAGAAGGAACCGTGGAGATCTTCGAAACAATGGTCATGCTGCCGATCGTTCTTCAGCATGTTACGGAACATGCAGACAGCAAACTGACCGACGCCCGGGTCACCGGTATGATCGGTTTCGGCGGAACGATCAAAGGGATGATTGGCGTTTCAGCCACCGCGGATATGGCCAAAATAGTAACCGGTTCATTATTGGGAATGGAGATTGCAGACCTCGACGATGATGTCAAAGATGCCTTCGGTGAAATTGCCCATATGATTGCCGGC
Source organism: Desulfofustis sp. (assembly GCA_036351615.1). Taxonomy (GTDB): domain Bacteria; phylum Desulfobacterota; class Desulfobulbia; order Desulfobulbales; family Desulfocapsaceae; genus Desulfofustis. The sequence goes on along the minus strand of JAZBPM010000328.1, from coordinate 550 downwards.
GCCCTGAAATCAGCATGCGGTGAACATGGTATCGACATCGACTTGGCCATTCCCAATTCGGTGGTAGGAGATTGTTTACACATCAGCGGGCTGAGAGGCGCCAAGCGGGTGGTCCTTGAATTCACCGCGTCAGCCGGGAAACTCTGGATCGAATTGAAATACCTCGAAGCATGAATTTCAGGCGGCGCCGGTACCCCGGTCTGCCCGATATGAACAACGCAGAGAAAAACAGGGCCCGGGCGATAAATGTTTTGTCTCGACAGGTCGATACATAGTCTGGAGGAAACCTTGAAGATGACGACGACTATCTATTGACGACACGGAAATGAAAGCATTGCAACGCTTTGAAAAAATCATAGAAGCGGTTCGCGGCAGGATTGAGGAAGAAGTCAGTTCGCTCATCGGTGAACGGCTGGCGTTGACCCTGCAGCCTGGCGCTGTTGTCACCAAAGAAGATTTTTTCAGCCAACCGGCGGGCAAGCTGGTCGTCGCCTGCATGGACCTGACCGGTGAGGTGAGCGGGGAAGGAGCCCTGATCGTTCCGGTAAAG
>JAZBPM010000327.1:0-12916 GCA_036351615.1 Desulfofustis sp. | reverse complement strand
TCAAGATCGAGGCGCGCAAGAAAATTTTACCGCAGGCATATACATGATATTCCGAGGATAAAATTTGATTGCGCAACGATGAGATTGGACGAAATGACAATTTTTCAAGGTTCCCTTAAAAATTAGTACGCGGAAGAATCCTGGTCCTGGTCGTCTCGACCGGGCGCCCGAGTCTTTTCCCGAAACAATTGACACACCAGGCCGGAGGTGGAAAAAACCACCAGAGCCGGATTATGTCTGGTCTTGAACCCCATTGCGCGGCAACCGTAAGGCCGGGAAGGATCGTGGGTGATGAAATAGTGCCGACAACGCCGACAGGCCGGTTGCGCAGGCGATTCTTGCTGGCTGGCCGCCATAACTCTCGCTCCTATCCAATCATCAACCCGCTTCCGGCCTGCTGCCAACCGGACACGGCAGCGTTCCGTCCCACGGTGACATCGGAGCCGGTCATGGTCCGGTTGGAGAGATATACAGTCATGTCGACGAATCTCCCACAACAGCGCGTTTCGGATAATCAAAAAAGACAACCCTGCCGCAACCGGCGGCCAGATCGCGCCAGCGGGCTGAAGAAACGGCGAGCGAAACGACACCGCAGGTCGGCACCGAGCCGATATCCTCTCCGGTCAGCCAACGGGCGGCCTCACTGATAGCCTCGTTGTGACCGACCAGAGCGAGCGATGCAACCGCCTCGCCGACGCTGCGCAGCACGGCCAGCAAACCGTCGAGCTGAAACGTATACAAGGCATCGACCAAGACGATCTCTTGTTTCCGATATCCGATTTCAGCGGCGATGGCGGCCGCCGTCTTCCGGGCCCGTTTGGCCGGACTGGCTAGGAACAACTGCGGTTCCATTCCCGTCCGTGCCAGTCGCCCGCCAATCAGCGGCGCATCCCGCTTGCCGCGGCCGCTGAGCGGTCTATCGAAATCGTCCAGCGAGGTGTCTGACCAACTGGACTTGGCATGTCTGATCAGATACAGCTGCTTCATGTCACCAATTTTTTCTGTCTTATTTCCTGCCAGAGCAACTCGTAGGCCCGATGTGCGGGAGACTGCTGACCACCGGCGCCGACCGGTTGTCGAGACAATCCCATTTTCTCGATTTCCGCCATGAACGGTATCACCGTTTGCAGAAAAATCGGATAGCCGCCATATTTTTCCATGATCTGCTGGTGCATCGTTTTTCGTCGTTCGACCATGGAAAAAAATGAGATCACTTTGCGGCGATCACAATCGATCTTTTTCAGTAGTTTTATCAGTTGTTCAAGGGCCAGCAGGGAAAGCGTGGTCGGGATTACCGGGGTTATGACACAATCCGCCGCGGTGACGATGGTCTCTGAGAGAAAGGTCAGATTCGGCGGGCAATCGAGAATGGCATAGTCATAGTCCTTGGCCAGCGGTTGCAGCAGCTTGCCGAGGACCCGCCGTTTTTTCGCCTGCTTTTCGTCGCGCAGGGCAAGATCGAGATTGCGGAAGGAAAAGTGGGCCGGCAACAGATCGAGACCGTCAAAATCGGTGGCGCGGATATAGTGTTCAAATCGCCCTTGAAGCAACCGGTCCCGGTTGAAAGACTTTTTCGGTTTAATACGATAATAAAAAGAAGCTGCTCCCTGGGGATCGAGATCGCAGAGCAGGACGCGCTGTCCGCTCCGGCTCGCTACATAGGCCAGATTGACTGCGGTTGCCGTTTTACCGACCCCGCCCTTGCTGCTGTAGACGGCAACGATCTTCATTGCCGGCCCGCCCGCACTTCCGGCCGCTGATCGCTACCGATCAGCGAGGCGAGTAATTCCCGGTTCTGCGACGAGGAAAAAGCGGCATAGGTCGCGGCGAACTGGTCCCGCAAAGCGCCCCGCTTCTTCGCCTGCACGGTCAGCAGACCGCCAAGAGCGGCCGCCTGCAGCAGCACCCCCCGGCCGCTGCCGCCAAGGCCGTCGAGTCGATCCCCGAGCATCTCTTCCTGAACACAGAGGTCATTGAAATCACCTAGATTGTCCTGAATTTTTTTCAACTGCTTGACAAATTGCTCAAGAAATTTCTCGTCATACAGGCTCCGAAAAAACTCGAGCAGGTAGCGTAATTTTTTTCCCTGAATTCGCAGATTGTGCATGTCGCTGTCGGGACCGTCATCGGTTATCGCTTCCCCCTTGCGCAGGAAGGCGCGAAAGCGCTTGCGGATGGTTCGATCGGCCAGCTCGCGACAGGATTCCCGGCTCGATTCGCCAAAGAGCGGCGAATCGTCGGCAACGAGAAAGGTGCGCCAATCGCTGAGCAACGAGCGGTAGCGCTTTGACGACAAATGCCGGCGCAGCAGTTTCAGTTCGTGCCGACGATGCTGCTCGAGGTCGGCGAAAAACCCGTCCAGGCCGGGACGCAATCGGGACGGCAGCATAGCAAGGTATGCCTCTTTTTGCAGCAGATAGACATCGATATCACGAAGTTTCCCGGTAACTCCACCCAGCCATTTGAATTCGCTACGAAAATAGGATCCCTCCCGGATCGGTAGCTGTTTCTTGAGCAGGCTGAGCAGTGATCTGGTCCGACGAATGGCAATCCGGAAATCGTGGAGAAATTCCGTATCGACGTCGTCATACACCCCCTGTCGGTTGAACTCGATTTCTCTGAGCAGGTGGCCGCAGATCTGCACAATAGCGGTGCCGACGTCACTGTCCCGGGCCAGTTCCACCCGAAACTTGTCACCGTAGTCCAGAGGCGTCCGCGGGGACCCGGAAAACGCACGCTGCGCAAGCCAGCTGTCGGAATCGAGGGGGGTCAGTCCATAGGCGAGACAGAGGCGGTGCACCGAGTCGAAGGCCTCTTGATAGCCTCGTAATTCATTAATCGTCATCACCTCGCCCAACTGGTCGGGAGCACCATCTCCAACCGGCACGTCAGCCCTGATCGTTAAACGTACCACCGTCTTCTCATCATCGTTGAGCAGGCGATAGTGACGCTTGTCAGTCTCCAGGGCGGCCATCGGCAACAGGGCTCGAACATCGATAATCTCCCTGAGGGTTTCCCTGACCTCCGAGGGGGTCATCTCCCACCAGAATTTCAGCCCAGGTCCCAAGTCTTCGATCATTCCGTGCTTGGTGCCGTCAAAGGAGAGCAGCGATCGGCTTCGACCGACGCCGACACACAACAACTGTTTGCGGTAGAGACGCCAGTCGAAGGTATCATAGAAGGTTTCGATATCACCCTGACGACCCTGCTCTTCGACGATAAAATGCTGGCGCAGCTGCTCGATCAGCGGTTCTGCCTCCATGGCGGGTTGAAAAACCAGAACGAGCTGACGAAGCGGCTCCATCTCAGGTCCTGTAATCGGCGTTGATCTTGACGTAATCGATAGAAAAATCGCAGGTGATCACTTCTTCGCAGCCGTTACCGTCTTTGAGATCGATGCAGACCGTGAAGGTATCGCCGCGCAACACCTCGGTGGCCGCCTGCTCCACGTCAGGACCTAAACCGACGCCGTTGCGCACGAGCAGTACATCGCCGAAGGCGATATCGACGTGCTCCGGGTTGAAGCGCACGCCGGACCGCCCCATGGCGGCGATGATCCTGCCCCAATTGGCGTCCTCGCCGAAAAATGCGGTCTTAACCAAGCTCGATGTGGCAATCGTCCTGGCAATGATTTCCGCTTCACCGTTTTCCTTGGCTCCGCAGACCCTGATGGTGACGCACTTGGTCGCCCCTTCACCGTCCCGGACCACTTTCATGGCCAACTCTTTCAACATCGAGTCGATCACGTTCTCAAAGACCGTATAGTCGTCGCGGCTGACATCGTCGATCCAGTCATTGCCGGCAGCACCGTTGGCCATCACCAGCACCATGTCATTGGTACTGGTATCCCCGTCGATGGTGATCCGGTTGAAACTCTCCGCAACACCGGCCTTGAGGGCCTGATTCAACTCGAAATAGCTGATCCGTGCATCGGTCACGATAAAGCAGAGCATGGTCGCCATGTTGGGCATGATCATCCCGGCTCCTTTGGCCATGCCCATGAAACCGACCTCCTTGCCGCCGATCACCTCGCTTCTATAAGCCGTCTTGGCCACCGTATCGGTGGTCATGATGGCCCGGGCCACGTGCTCAAAGATATCAGGCGCCAAGCCGTTGACGAGCGGCTTCATGTGCGCCTGAAACGCCTCGAGGTTCAACGGCATGCCGATGACTCCGGTCGACGACAGCAGCACCATCTCCTCGCCGATCCCCAGTTCTTCAGCGGCCAATCGCCCCGAAGTCAGCGCGTCGTTCATGCCGTTCCGGCCGGTGCAGGCATTGGCGCAGCCGCTGTTGACCAGAATGGCCTGCGAACGGCCCTGACGAAGTCGATCGATATCGATAAGGACCGGCGCTGCCTTCACCTGATTGGTGGTGAACACCCCGGCGGTAACCGCCGGCTCGTCGCTGTAGATCAACCCGAGATCGAGCCGATCGGGATACTTGATCCCGGCGGCCACCGCCGAAAAAGAAAACCCTTTTATAATCATGTTAAAATCCGGTATGGTTCTGGACGATCGCTTCCTTGTCAAACACCGCCAGCTGTTACGTCCCGGCCCTCACCGGGCGCTTTCCGGCCTGGCAGGCCGGGTATCGTGAGAAGCTGAGCACCGGTTCGACAAAGACACCGGCCGATTTACCCGTCCCGCGGCGAATCGGCGAGACCCTCTGGTGTTTTGTGAAATGTACCTTATCCATCATTTCGTGCAACGATAGATATAATGGGAGCCGAAGAATACAACGAATTGTCGACAGTCATGCCGACGCTGATCCTGCTGGCCGACCTGACCATCAGAATCGGTTTGTCCTTCCGCGTCATCATGCGCAAGCGCCCCCATGGAGTGACGATTGCGTGGCTGATTATTATTCTGCTCATCCCGCTCCTCGGCGCACTGCTCTATCTGCTGGTCGGCGAGAACCGTATCTCCGACAAGCGAATCGCCCGGACCAGGGCCAATCAGGATCACTACCAGCATTGGCTGAACAGTTTGCGCGAGCGGGCCCCGATCAACTGGCAAGATATGGCCGATACCTGCCTGCCGCTGCACCGTCAGGCTGAGACATTGATCGGCATTCCGGCCATGACCGGCAATTCCCTGCAGGTGTTCGAGACAGCCGACGAGACCATCGAAGCCATCATCGCCGATATTGACCGGGCCAGTTCAACCTGTCACCTGCAATTCTACATCTGGCAGGAAGGCGGCAGGGTAACCGCAGTCGAAGAGTCGTTGCTGGCGGCGACCCGGCGCGGCGTCATCTGCCGCATCCTCGTCGATTCCATTGGCAGCGGTGATTTCCTCAAGAGCCGCCGCTGCCGTGAGTTGCGAGAGGCCGGCATCCGCATTCGCGAATCCCTGCCGGCCGGCCTCATCAAAGCGCTTTTTGCCCGGATCGATATCCGCAATCATCGGAAAATAGTCGTCATCGACGGGGAGATCGCCTACAGCGGCAGCACCAACATGGTCGATCCCCGCTATTTCAAGCAGGACTCCGGCGTCGGCCAATGGATCGATGTCATGGTCAGGATTACCGGACCGGTCGTCGAAAGCCTGGCCGGCACCTTTATCAGCGACTGGATCCTCGAGACGGACGACCAGCAGCTCGATATCACCGACTTGACCGCGGGGAAAACCGCGGCGAACAACAGAACCGATGTCCATCGCGTCAAACCGACCGGCTCCACCGCCGTACAACTGGTACCGTCGGGTCCCGGACTGGTGCCCGAGGCCATCCATTCCCTGCTGCTCACCACCATCTATTCGGCACGCTTCGAGCTGGTCCTGACCACTCCATACTTCGTTCCCGACGAGCCGCTGCTGACGGCGCTGAAAGCGGCCGCCCAACGGGGCGTCAGCGTCACCATCATCCTGCCGCAGCGCAACGATTCACGATTGGTACACTACGCCAGCCACGCCCATTTCCAGGAACTGACTGAATCCGGGGTGCAGATCTTTCTGTTCCACGGCGGTCTGCTGCATGCTAAGACCATCACCGTCGATCGGGAATTTGCCCTATTCGGCTCGGTCAACCTCGATATGCGCAGTTTCTGGCTCAATTTTGAGGCGACTCTATTTATTTACGACCGCGATTTTGCGGCGAAGATCCATGCCATCCAGGAACGCTACGAACAAATGTCGACTGCAATCGACCACCAGGAACTCGTGCAACGGCCGGTCATCAAACGGTTCAAAGAAAACGTGGCCCTGCTGATCGGCCCGCTCCTGTAACACCGTGAAGATCCTGCTCGTCGCCGACATCCACGGAAACTACCCGGCCCTCAAGGCGGTGGCCGATCATTTTGCCGACGTATCGTTCGACCTGATCATCAACAACGGCGACACCATCGTCTATGGGCCCTTCCCGAACGAAACCATCGACTGGCTCCGGAAGACGGGGACTCGATCAATCCTCGGCAATACCGATCGGTTGGTTGTCGGCCTGCTCCATGGTCGCAGTTTCGTCAAGCCGTCCAAGCCGGACAAGCGGATCATGTACGGCTGGACGGCCGCCGAACTCAGCACGACCAACCGTGCCTGGCTGGCCGGCCTGCCGGAAAAAACAAGCGTCCGCTGCCCGGGGCTGAACGGAACCGGAGGCCGAAATGATCATCTCGGCGTCTTTCATGGCAGCCCGGCCGACCCGGATGAATTTCTCTTCGCCACCACCCCCGATCGCCGCTTCGCCCAGCTCGCCGCCACCGTCCCCTATCCGCTGATCACCATCGGACACAGCCACAGCCCGTTCCACAAATTCATCGACGGTGTTCACTTCGTCAACCCCGGCAGCACCGGACGCATGTTTGACGGCAATCCGGATGCCGCCTGCGCAACCATCGACGTGGAAGCCGGAACGATCCGGGTGGAGCTGCATCGCATCGCCTACCCGGTGGAAACAGTCGTTGCCGAACTCCGCCGGTTGCGCCTGCCACAGATCTACCAACAGATGTACCGTCAAGGCCGAAAACTCAACTGAACCGGCCGTCTATTATACACAACATCACAGGTTCATGTTTCGTTGTAACTTTCAGTCTGGGGGATTATATGAGCATCAGTTCCCAGGGCTGGCCGGTTCTGCCGGAGGCTGCATCGCGAAGGCCCGGCGGGCCGGAGAATCAGGCCCGAAGGGCTGCGGACAGGACGTCCGCAGCTGGCGGCCAGGCCATGGATGGCCTGTCTGCCAGCCTCGAAGGCCAGCCGATCAGGCCGCAGCGCAGCAGCCGGAGGCAGAACCGGCCAGCCCGACCGACCACGTCGAAGCATCCCCGCCCCCTTCTCTGTAGCAAACTCGGACAAACTGCCTGACCGAAAGAAATATTTTCCTTTGCATTCCCCTCTCGATCCCTGCTATCTAATAAACACAGTTAAAAATATCCATCCGCCCGATACCGAGCACCTTCATCTCTCAACCATGCTGGAGCGATCATGGCTAAAGACGACAAGAAAAAGGACGACAACGGCAAGAAGGACAAGAAAGAAGACAATGCCAAAAACGACAAGCCAAACGGCAAGGTCAGGCTCCAGGAACTAACCGCACTGAGCAATATCGACGCCAAGCAGGAAGATGACCGAACGGCGGTCTGGGTCAAGACCTGGCACCTGGCTTATGAAATGGAGTTGCGCAAACTCCAGGTCGAGCTGATGAAGTTGCAGCAGACCATGAAAGAGAACGGTGCGAGGATTCTACTGATCTTCGAGGGACGGGACGCAGCCGGCAAGGGCGGCACCATCAAACGGTTCATCGCCCACCTCAACCCGCGGAACACCCGCGTCGTCGCCCTGGTAAAACCCAATGAGACGGAATCGACTCAATGGTACTTTCAACGCTACATCACCCACCTTCCATCGGCCGGGGAGATGGTGTTCTTCGATCGCAGCTGGTACAACCGGGCCATGGTCGAACCGGTCATGGGCTTTTGCACCGACGAGCAGAACAAGCGCTTCCTCAAGGACGTACCGCTGCTCGAGGAACTTATCGTCAAGGACGGCATCAAGCTGTTCAAGTTCTACTTCTCTGTTTCCCGACAAGTGCAGAATGAGCGGTTCGAGGCGCGAAAGAAGGATATTCTGAAACAGTACAAGCTCTCCCCGGTGGACAACCTGGCCCAGGAATATTGGGACCAGTATTCGCTGCGCAAGTTCCAGATGCTCCAGGAAACCAACCGAACCATCGCCCCGTGGACCATCGTACGTTCAGATAACAAGAAACTGGCACGGCTCAATTGCATGAAACACGTGCTCAGCCAACTGGACTATAAGGGCAAGGTTTCAGACGAGGAACTGACAACCGACCCGGCCATCATCATCTCGGGGATCGATGAACTGCGACATATGGAAGAGCACCTGATGGAGCCGGACAAACTCTACGGCTGAGCCTCGCTCAGCCCATCCGGCCGCAGCACTTCTTGTATTTCTTCCCCGAGCCGCAGGGACACGGGGCATTACGACCGATCTTGTCGCCGTCCCGCTTGATCGTCTCGGCGCCTTTCTGCTCGTCACCCGTCGGCCCCTTGTTGAGGCGCATCTCCTGCTCCTGGCGCCGGCGCCGCTGCTCTTCTAAACGCTCGACCTCATCGGGCTGCACCAGACGAACGTGCATCAGCGTCTTGATGGTCTGCAGCTTGACGGTATCGATCATCTCACCGAACAGATTGAAGGCCTCTTTCTTGTATTCGTTGAGCGGATTTTTCTGGCCGTAGCCGCGCAGACCGATACCCTCTTTGAGATGGTCCATGTTGAGCAGATGCTCTTTCCAATGGCTGTCGACCACCTGCAGCAGGATCAGCCGCTCGATCTGCCGCTGGTTGTCGGCGCCGTTTGCCTCTTCCTGGGCACGGCGGGCCTGGTCGGCGACTTCGGCGATCTTCTCGCGCAGCGTTTCGGTCTTGAACCCGCTTCGCTCCTCCTCGCTCCACTCAGGCCGCCGGCCGAAGACTTCGAGCACCCGTTGGGCACAGTAGTCCCAGTCCCAATCCTCGGCGGCAAGTCGTTCCTGGGCGATTTCGGCGGTAATCCCGTCGATCACCTCGTCGATCATATCCTGCAGCACCTGTTGCAGGTTGTCGCCCTCGAGAACTTCACGACGCTGGCGGTAGATGATTTCTCGCTGCTTGTTCATCACGTCGTCATATTCGAGCAGGTGCTTACGAATGTCGAAATGGTGCCCTTCAACCTTACGCTGGGCATTTTCGATGGCCCGGGTGATCATCTGGTGCTCGATCGGCTCATCCTCTTCCATGCCGAGCTTGTCCATGATCCCGGAGATCCGGCCCGAACCGAAAATCCGCAGCAGATCGTCTTCCAGAGACAGGTAGAAGCGGGACGAACCCGGGTCGCCCTGACGACCGGATCGGCCACGCAACTGGTTGTCGATGCGCCGGGATTCGTGTCGCGATGTGCCGAGGATATGGAGGCCGCCGACCTCCCGCACCCCTTCGCCGAGTTTGATATCGGTACCGCGACCGGCCATGTTGGTGGCAATGGTCACCCGGCCGAGTTGACCGGCCTGGGCAATGATTTCCGCTTCCCGCTCGTGATGCTTCGCGTTGAGGACCTCGTGGGGAATCTTGACCTTGGTCAACATCCGGGAAATCTTTTCCGATACGTCGATGGAAATGGTGCCGACCAGCACCGGCTGCCCTTTGGTGTGCTTTTCCTGGATCTCACGAACCACGGCCCGGTATTTGGCCGCCTCGTTTTTGTAGATGACATCGGCGAAATCATCGCGGATCATCTTCATGTGCGTCGGCAGCACGGTAACGTCGAGATCGTAAATCTTTTTGAATTCCGGCGCTTCGGTATCGGCGGTACCGGTCATGCCGGCAAGCTTTTCATACATCCGGAAGTAGTTCTGAAAGGTGATCGAGGCAAGTGTCTGATTTTCCCGCTCGATCTTCACCCCTTCCTTCGCCTCCAGGGCCTGATGCAGGCCGTCGCTGTACCGTCGACCTTCCATGGTTCGGCCGGTGAATTCATCGACGATAACCACCTGGCCTTCCTTGACGATATAATCGACGTCACGCTTGAACAGCACGTGGGCCTTGAGCGACTGGTTGAGATGATGGAGATATTCGATATTGCGCGGGTCGTAGAGGTTGTCAAGCTGCAGCAATTTTTCACCGAGGGCGATCCCTTCCTCGTTGAGCGATACCTGACGCCCTTTCTCATCGACGATATAGTGCTCGTCGCGCCGGAAATGCTTCAGGATCCGGTCGACGTTCTGATACAATTCCGTCGATATATCGGCCGGTCCGGAGATAATGAGCGGGGTCCGGGCCTCGTCGATCAGGATCGAGTCGACCTCGTCGACAATGGCATAGTGGAATCCGCGCTGGCAGAATTCGGCCAGGTCGAACTTCATGTTGTCGCGCAGGTAGTCGAAACCGAACTCGTTGTTCGTGCCGTAGGTGACGTCGGCAGCATAGGCCTCGCGCCGTTCGGGGTCGCGCATGTCATGAACGATGCGGCCGACGTTCAAGCCGAGAAAACGGTATACCTGCCCCATCCAATCGGCATCGCGGGTGGCCAGATAGTCGTTGACCGTCACCACATGCACGCCTTTGCCGTTCAGGCTGTTGAGATAGACCGCCAGTGTCGAGGTCAGGGTCTTGCCTTCACCGGTCTTCATCTCGGCGATGCAGCCTTGGTGAAGGACGATGCCGCCGAGCAGCTGGACATCGAAATGCCGCTCGCCGAGAATGCGCCGCGAGGCCTCTCTGATGACCGCAAAGGCTTCCGGCAGCAGATCATCGAGCGGTTCCCCGTGATCGACCCGTTCCCGGAAGGCAACTGTCTTGGCCGCCAGTGCACCATCGTCGAGTTCCGTGACGGACGGCTCCAGTTCGTTGATACGGTTGACCAGCGGCTGCAGCTGTTTCAGAACCCGTTCATTTTTACTGCCGAATACTTTGGTTAGGATCGATCCAATCATCGTCTCAAGTAGCTATCTCTAAATATTAATGGGAACCTTGAAAAACTCGACGTTCCCTACACCGCTTCATTTGGGTGGAAAAGACATTTTCCATGGTTGCCGAAAGACATAAAACGCTGATAATTGTAATCATGATCGCCCATCCGAGCAACATGACCGGCAAAAATAGTGACGCCGTCACGATGTTGCAGCGGGATTCTCTTCTTACCCTGCCTCGAATATCAGGGCTTCTTCGTTGCAATCCGGAAACATCGCACAATTGATACAATCGCTCCAGATTTTGTGGGGCAATTCTCGCTTGTCGATATCCTTGAATCCCAGTTTACGGAAAAAGCCGGGTTGATAGGTGAGCGTGAAAATCCGGGTGATGCCGAATTCGGCGGCCTCTTCCAGACAGGTCCGAACCAGTCGGGAACCGAGGCCCTGCCCCTGGTTCGCCTCGGTGATCGCCAGAGACCTGATCTCCGCCAGATTCTCCCAGGAGATGTGCAGGGAGCACACCCCGGAGATGGTCCCGCCGTTTTCATCGAAGACCACGAAGTCGCGCAGGTGGTCGTAGAGGGAACTGATCGACCGCGGCAGCAACAACTTCCTGTCCGCATAATAAGTGAGCAGAGCATGAATCTGCTTGATATCATTCATTCGTGCCTTGCGAATCATCATTCTCCTCACTGGTACCGGGAGTGGCCCGATCCACCGGTCGCAACCGGTCAGGGTCTGCTTTTTTTGCTGTCGTCAAACTCGATGACCGGCGCTTCCTGCCTGATGGACCCGGCATCGAAACCGGTGGTGACGGGGGGTTCCGGTTTGAGCAGCGATTGTCCCGTCCAGAGGCCGAAAAGAAACATCCACAGGAAGATGCAGAAACAGACAATAGCGATGCCGCCGATACCGCTGCGGGACACCTCGAATTTGATCTTCTTGTTGACGCGTTTTTTTCGTTCGGCCATTATCGCTACATCGTTTCCGGGGCGGTCAAGCCGACGATGTGCAAACCGTTGCGGAACACGGTCCGCAGAGCAACGATCAGGCTGAGTCGGGCCTGACTGAGGGCGGGATCATCGCCGATGACCCGGTGTTTGTTATAATAGCTGTGCAGACGTCCGGCAAGATCCATCAGATAAAATATGACCCGGTGCGGCTCAAGTTGCAGCGCCGCACTTTCGATCAGGGCCGGAAAGGCCGCCATCGCTTTGAGCAGGGCGATCTCATCGTCTTCACCCAGCAATGAGGTGTCCATGTCGCTGCCGGAGACGACCGCAACCCCTTTGTCTCCGGCCTGGCGCAGGATGGAACAGAGCCGGGCGTGCCCGTATTGCACGTAGTAGACCGGATTTTCCTGGCTTTGGCTGGCCGCCAGATCGAGATCGAATTCGAGCTGACTGTCGGGTTTACGCATCATGAAAAAGAAACGTGCGGCATCGGCACCCACCTCGTCGAGCAACTCGTCGACCGTGACGAACGTTGCCTTGCGGGTCGACATCTTGACCTGCTTACCGTCCCGTAACAGGGTCACGAACTGATGCAGGATCACAGTCACCTTGTCGGCCTCGTAGCCGAGTGCGGTAACACCGGCCAGCACATCGGGGATGGTGGCGATGTGATCGGAGCCGAAGATATCGATCAGCCAATCGAAATCGCGCCGGAACTTTTCCCGGTGGTAGGCGATGTCTGGCAAGCGATAGGTCGGTTCACCGGTGCTCTTGATGATCACCCGGTCTTGTTCCTGGCCGAAACGACTGGTGCGAAACCAGGTCGCCCCCTGCTCTTCGTAAACCAACCCCTTGGCCCGCAGTTCGGCCACTACGTCATCGATGGCGCCGTTCTCGTAAAGTGAGCGCTCATTGAAATAATTGTCGAAGACTATGCCCATCCGGGCCAGCGTTGCCGAGATGTCCTTGAAGATGACCGCCTCGGCTTTTCGCTGAAACGGTTCGACCTCCGCCACCTCTTTCAAACCATCACCGACCTCGGCTACCAGTTCCCGGGC
>JAZBPM010000326.1:0-9619 GCA_036351615.1 Desulfofustis sp. | reverse complement strand
TGCTGTTCTCCGCCGCTCAGCGTACCGCCGTCCTGGTTGCGGCGCTCGGCAAGAATCGGAAAGAGCGAAAAGACATAGTCGATGTCCTTCTTGATCTGTCTGGTGTCCTTTCGCAGAAATGCCCCCATATCAAGATTTTCGCGAACCGTCAGCTGGGGGAAAATATGGCGTCCTTCGGGGACCTGACAGACCCCTCTCTTGACGATAGCATCGGTATCGAGGTCTTGGATTTCCTCACCGTTAAGGCTGATTTTGCCGGCACGGCAGCGAACGACACCGGAAATCGTCATCAGAGTGGTGCTCTTGCCGGCCCCGTTAGCGCCGATCAGGGTGATGATTTCCCCTTCGCTAATCTCAAGGCTTATGCCACGTACGGCGAGAATATTACCGTAACCGGACTGGACGTTTTCAAGTTTAAGCATCTACTTCTTCACCGAGATAGGCTTTGATGACTGCCGGGTTCAGGCGGATTTCTTCCGGACGGCCCTGAGCGATTTTTTTGCCGTAATCCATGACGAAAATGCGGTCGGAAAGGCTCATCACCAGTTTCATGTCGTGTTCGATGAGCAGAATCGACTGCCCGTCCGCGGCTATTTCCTGGATCAGGTTGACAAGTTCGATGGTCTCGTAGGGGTTCATGCCGGCTGCCGGCTCATCCAGCAACAGAAGCACCGGTTCGGTAGCCAGCGCCCGTGCGATCTCCAGTCGTCGTTGGGCGCCGTATGGCAGGTTCATCGCAAAATCGTTCTCAAAACGACTCAACCCGACTTTTTCAAGTATCCGATGGCTCATCTCAATAATTTCTTCTTCTTCCCGCCGAGTTCTCGGGCCACGAAAAAAAGCTCCGATAACAAATGCTTTTGTCCGACAGTGGCGGCCGATCATTACGTTTTCAAGCACGGTCATCATCGGAAAGAGGCGAATATTCTGAAAGGTGCGCGCAAGACCGTGTTCAGTGACCTTGTTGGGTTTCAATCCTTTCAGGCTGATTTTTTTGCCTGAGTCAAGGCGGTGAAGGAGGATGTCGCCTTTGGTTGGCAGGTAGAGTCCGGTCAGACAGTTGAAGAACGTCGTTTTGCCGGCCCCGTTGGGACCGATCAGCGCGGCGATTTCACCGCGCCGGACATCGAGATCGAGGTTGTTCAGCGCGCGAACTCCCCCGAAGTCCATGGTCAGTTCGTGTACCTCAAGAATGGTCTCGCTCATGTCGTCAAGCCTCGTCGCGATTCCGGGGTTTGTACGTATAGGTCCGCCTGATGCTGGCTATGATTCCTTGCGGGCGAAAGACCATCATGCAGACGAGAATGGCGCCGAAGGCGAGCATGCGAAATTCCGACAGCGCCCGAAGATATTCGGGGAGCAGGATCAGAACGAGAGCACAGATGATCAAGCAGATGATAGATCCCATTCCGCCGAGGACGACGATGGAGAGGATAATCGCCGCCTCCAGAAAGGTGAAGCTTGCCGGGTTGATAAACGTCGTTTTTGCAGCAAACACGACGCCGATGATGCCCGCCCATAAAGCGCCGAGCGAAAAGGCCGCCAGTTTGGTCTTGATCTTGTCGATGCCCATTGCCTGACAGGCTATCTCATCTTCACGCAATGCGATCCAGGCGCGCCCCAATCGCGAATCCTGGAGCCGATTGACGAGAAAGATGGTGACGATGACAAAGAGGACCATCAGGTAATAGATATAGACAATGGCCATTTCCAGTGATAGCTCGATACCGAAGAAGCCGGGACGGGAAATGTTGGAAATTCCCGACGGTCCCTGGGAAAAATCGCCCCAATTCTCCAATACCAATCTGATGATTTCGCCAAAGCCGAGGGTAACGATGGCCAGGTAATCGCCGCGCAGCCGCAGAACCGGAAAGCCGAGCAAAATGCCGAACAGCGCAGCGAGCAGGCCACCGATCGGCAGTACGGCCCAGAAGCCAAGACCGAAATGATAGTTCAACAAGGCGTAGGAGTAGGCTCCGACAGCATAGAATGCCACATAGCCGAGATCGAGTAGGCCGGCCAGACCGACCACGATATTGAGTCCGAGACCAAGCACTACGTACATCAGTGCGGTGGTCATGATGTTGACCTGATAGCTCGAAGTCAGGAAGGGAAAGACAACGGCCGCGCCAAGCAGCACCCCATAGATCATATTGCGGTACTTCGGCACGATCAGGAGTCTATGGATCAGCGAACGACCGGTATTATCACCCTGTTGTTCGTCTTCGCCGCTCTGCCGCTCTTTTCTGTACAGGAAATAGCGAAAGAGCAACGAGAGAACAAAACTGCCGACAAGGATATAGACGACATTCATCCAGCGCCATTGCACCGTCTTCTCAATGGAGTTCACCTTGACGACCATGATCGGAAAGGTCAAGAAAACAAACCACAAAGAGATGAGTGCGGAGCGTTTCAGTTCTTGCAAAGTGAACATGGTTCTTTCATACCTTTTGCGTGTCCGCCTTGCCGAGCAGTCCTGACGGTTTAAAGATCAGGATCAGAACGAGCAGCGAAAAGGCGAAAACATCTTCATAATCACTTGAGACATATCCGGTTGCAAAGCTTTCCGTCAAACCGAGTACGACGGAGCCGAGAACCGCACCGGGGATGGATCCGATCCCGCCGAGTACGGCAGCGGTAAACGCCTTGATACCGGCGAGAAACCCGATGTAAAAATTGATCTGACCGATGTGGGAGGCAATCAGCAGGCCACCGATCGCCGCCATCGATGAGCCGATGACAAAGGTGGCGGAGATAACACGGTTGACGTTAATGCCAACCAGCATGGCCATGGTACGATCCTGAGCGGTGGCGCGCATGGCCTTGCCGATCCTGGTGTATTTGATGAGCACCGTCAAAAAAATCATCGATACGGTGGTCGTAATGAGGATCACGAGATCGGTAGAGCCGACGATGTGGGCGATGGGCTCCATGAAGGCAAAATCAGGAATAAGTGTCGGAAATGGGAGGAAATCAGAAGTCTGAGCAAGCAGCACATAGTTTTGCAGAAACATCGACATGCCGATGGCACTGATCAGGGCCGACAGCCGCGGGGCATGGCGCAGCGGCTTATAGGCGATTTTTTCAATGGTATACCCGTATGAGGCGGACCAGACCACCGCGGCAATACCGGTCAGTACGATAATGGCCAACAGCGGTAGACCGAGAATGGTCAGGATGGTCGCAACGATAAACGAGGTGAAGGCACCGATCATGTAAATTTCGCCATGGGCGAAATTGATCAGACCGATAATGCCGTAGACCATGGTGTAGCCGAGAGCGATCAGCGCGTAAATTGCGCCGCGCGACAGGCCGCTGAAGAAAAGCTCGATAAAATAGTCCATAGGGATGATGAATCGGCAAAAAAAATTACCTGGGACGAGCCGTCTCTGCACTCAGTCCCAGGCAGGATATCACAGCGGGTAACCGTTATTTCAGTTCAACCCACTCTCCGTTTTGTACTTGATAGACCGAGAAGCCGACACCGATGGCATCACCTTTCTCATCGAACGTGATCGATCCGAGCGGTGTTTCGACCGGTACCGTCTGCAGGGCCTTCTTCAACGCGGCCAGATCAGTCGAACCTGCATTTGCTGCAGCATTGGTCATCGCCAGCATGGCGCTATAGGCGTTCTCGTAAAAAGCACCGGGATCGGTGCCAAACATGTCTTTGTGTTCCTGGACGGCCTGCTGGGCCAGCGGATTGTTGGAGGTGTCCTTCGGGCCTGAGGCATAGGCTCCTTCCGCATTTTCCTGGGCTACTTTGACAAAGGTCTGATCTTTCACGCCGTCATCGGAAATAAAGGTGGCGTCAAGGCGTTTTTTCTTCATCATCGTGATGATTTTCGAAGCTTCCGGATGGTAGCCGCCGAAGATAACGGTTTCGGCTCCCGACTGCTTGACCTTCTGGACAACTGCCGAATAGTCGACTTGACCGGGGGTTACCCCTTCGAACAGAACAACTTCGGCCTTGCCGGATGCTTCGATGAATTGTTTGGCAAATTCGGCGAACCCTTTGCCATAGTCGCCCTTGTCATGAATCACCGCAATTTTGGTGTAGCCCATTTTCTCAATGGCAAAGTCGACGTCGAGTTGTGCCTGGGCATCGTCGGGGGCGATCGTGCGGAAGAAATTGGGATATTCGCCACTCTGGGTCAGCGGTGGATTGGTGGCCGATGGTGAGATGACCAGCAAGCCGGCATCGAGATAGATCGGCAAGGCGGCCTTGGTAGCGCCGGAGCAGATACCGCCGAGAATCATCTGTGCACCGTCGGATACCAGTTTCGTCGCGGTATTGGTGGCAATTTCCGGTTTGCAGACGGTGTCTTCGATCAGCAGTTCGACCATCTTCCCGTTGATGCCGCCACTGGCATTAATCTTTTCGGCAATGATTTTCGCAGCGTTGACGGTCGGCAGTCCGTAGGACGCCAGATCACCGCTATGCGGACCGGCAACGCCGATCTTGATGGTATCGGCCGTTAAACCGGCGCCGGGCAGCGCGACGGTCATCAGGAAACCAGCGGCGACGGCAGCAATTTTCTTGTTCAGCTTGACACTCATGAATCCCTCCACATACACTTGAGTTGACAATCGATCACCCCTCCCCCCGAAAACGCCATTTCTTCCGATGGTAAGGGCAGTAACCAGCAGATGCTGATAGTAGCCTTTTCCACATGAATTTGCAAAAAGGAATGACGTTTCTTAGTGTAATATCGCTCAAAGCGCAAGTGCTACGAGCTTGAAAAACTGCCGTATCCGGTATAAAAGCAGGCTGGTCGTCTGGAGTCTGTCTCGTCCCGGGCGATTGTCCGACCGATGCCGACACTGTTTCAGCAGAATTTTGCAACCGATTTTCGACTATGAAGAAACAACCATCGGAGCCGCCCTATTTTCTCGGCCGGCCGTTCAGCCCGCTCTACGCTCTGGCCATGAAGATTCGGGCCAATCTTTATCGCCGTCGCGTCCTGACCACGCATCACTTCAACGTGCCGGTCATTTCCGTCGGCAATCTGACCATGGGCGGGACCGGAAAAACCCCCCTGGTGATTTACCTGGCCGACCTACTCCGTTCACGGGGCTACCGGCCGGCGGTCATCAGTCGCGGGTACAAAGGGACAAGCCGTCACGAGGTCAATATCGTTTGTGACCGAACGTCCCTGCCGGTCGACGCAGAGCATGTCGGGGACGAACCGTACCTGATTGCCGAACGACTCCGGAATGTGGTGGTCATGACCGGGAAAAAGCGACACCTGCCCTGTCGTGCGGCAATCGATGATTTCGGGTGCAACGTACTCATTCTCGACGACGGTTTTCAGCATCTGGCCGTTGCCCGATCGCTGGATTTGGTTCTCTTCGACGCCGACCATTTCGCCGGCAACAGCAGGGTGTTCCCCGGTGGCGAACTGCGGGAACCTATTTCGGCTCTGCACCGCTGTGATGCCTTTGTCTTGACCGGGGTAACGCTTGACAACCAGCAGCGTGCCGACGCCTGTGCGCACCTCCTGACGACGCGATTTGCCGGGAAACCGGTTGTCCGGGCGAGCCGGCGTTACGCCCGCTTCGTCCGCCATGAAATGAGCCCCAGTGGTCCTCGAAGTTCGGTCGTTGATCTGGCCGACATCCCCCGGCCGCTATCCTGTTTCTGCGCCATAGCCAGACCGGAGCGACTGACCGCGTCTCTGGCCGCACTGAATATCGAGATCAGCGCGTTCACATGCTTCACCGATCACCACCGAATCAGTGAAAACGAGCTCGCCGCCCTTACCGAAAAAGCTGTGGCCAGCGGCGCCAAGGGGCTCCTGACAACGGAAAAAGACATGACGAAACTCAAAAGACTTGTGCCAAGCGCCACGCTTCCCATTTTTGTCCCAATCCTGGAAATACCCGATAACCGGCAGCTCAACGAATTGGTTTTCGGTGCCCTGAAGAGCTGATGCTCCGCAGAAAGCTGCAGGGATCAACGATTTCAACGTGTCTCTTTTGCACGTTGTGTGGGTTTTGCGACACGCCTCCCCTCTTCTCATTGGCTTCTGGGATTCAGGTGTATCTTGTTGGAATTATAAAGATAGCTGCTCGTCACCGCGGTTTCGACCGCACTTCCATTGCCATGGATTGATTTTTGCAAGCAATTTCAGATAATACCATCTCTCCACAGATCATCGCGCCGACGGCGACCACATACGACTGAACGATATGTACGATATGTTTGACCCTCATCAACACACCATTAAGCATCCGACCAGCTGCTGCGGGATCGGATTGCATTCCGGTCGTACTGCCAACTTGACGATAAAACCGGCTCCGGTAGACAGCGGTATTCGATTCTTCAGAACCGATCTGGGTGACAACATCTCTGTCAAAGCACACATGGACAAGGTGATCGATACCCGATTGGCGACCACCATCGGCGAGCAAGGGGCCGTCGTCGCCACTACTGAGCACCTGCTTGCCGCGCTCCGCAGCAGTGATATCGACAACGTCGATATAGAAATAGACTCCAGCGAAGTACCGATCATGGACGGCAGTGCGGAGCCGTTTATCAAGCTGCTGAAGAGTGCCGGAAAAACCAGACAGGAAGGCTTGCGCAAACTCCTGCGCATCACCAGGCCGATCACCTATAGCGACCGCGACACTACTATCGTCGTGACACCCTATAATGGGTTCAAGGTGACCGGCGAGATCAGTTTTGATGATGCTCTGATCAAAACGCAAACCTATACCATCGATTTCACTCCGGACCGTTTCTGCCGGGAAATCGCCCGGGCCCGCACCTTCGGTTATGTTGAGCAGGTGGAAGAGTTGTGGGCCAATGGTCTCGCTCTCGGCGGAACGCTGGAAAATGTCATTGCCATTCATTGGAACCGGACCTCGGTGCTCAATGAGGACGGCCTGCGCTACCAGGATGAGTTTATCAGGCACAAGGTACTCGACCTGGTCGGTGATTTGACCCTGCTCGGATGCCCGCTACTCGGGCACGTTTCGGCATACAAGGCCGGACATAGTCAGCATCTCGGTTTTATGGAGGCGATTGCAGATGCGCCTGACTGCTGGGAATTGATTGAGCTGGAAAAAAACGGCTGCCACGCGGTTATTGACCGGAAAACGGCAATGACCCGGACGAGTGATGCACTGGTCATGCCGTTTTTCCGCGGCCGTCACAGCGACGCCCTGCCTGCGGCTTGTTGATAGCCAACCGGTTCCGACCGGCTGGCTCATTCAGTCGCCGATGATCTTCACCAACACCCGTTTTCGTCGTCTACCGTCAAACTCTCCGTAGAAAATCTGTTCCCAGGTGCCAAAGTCGAGTTTGCCGTCGGTAACCGCCACTACCACTTCCCGTCCCATGATCTGTCGCTTCAGATGGGCGTCAGCATTGTCCTCAAAGCCATTGTGTCGATACTGATTGACCGGCTCGTGCGGTGCCAAACGTTCCAACCACTGCTCATAGTCGTGATGCAACCCCGCCTCGTCGTCGTTGATAAAAACCGAGGCGGTGATATGCATCGCGTTCACGAGAACCAATCCCTCTTTGATCCGGCTTTCCGCAAGGCATTTTTCCACATCTGCGGTAATATTTACGAAGCCTCTTCTTGCCGGAATTTCGTACCACAACTCTTGACGATAACTTTTCATTTCAGCCTCCTTTGTTCTCGTGCCGCGCACCCTGCCAACCACCTGAGAAACCTCAGATACCTGGCTCAAACCCGCACCTGAGAATTCATTGCAATTGATACAGAGAGGGGCGTATCGATCAGGATAATCGTTTCATCGTGTCGTGTGCAGAACTTGTTCATCAAGCTTTTTGCAAGATCTGGCCATCGTGTCCGGTGCCATCGGTGGGCAAGAGTTTTTTACTGTTCAGTGTTTTTCTTCATGATATCGTAGAGGCGCTTCTCGGCTCGGTAACTCTCATGTTCAGCCACAAGGGTCTGCAGGCGGTGCAACCCGGGAAAGCCGACACGTTGTTCGCAGGCCCATTCCCTGGCAAAACTGCCGTCACGCAGTTCGTCGACAACTCTGGTCATATGGGCCTTGAGTTCCGGACCAGCGCCGAGCCGGGCCCGGGAAAGCTGACCGAATTGGCTAGTTCGGGAATGGAGTTTTAACTGATCCCAGATACCAAGTTCTGAATAGGCCGCGGCAATTTGTTCCGGTTCGCCGGAAGCATACAGTTCTAATAATATCGCTGAAGGACTGAGGCCATAACTGCTGAGAACGTCAAACGCCATCCTGAAGGCCCACAATTGTATACCGCACATCGCCTGTTCGTTGAAGAGATCGAGAATGGTTTCCTCTTCGAAGCTCGACGCCAAGGCTCCCATCTTTGTGGCGCCAATCCCTTTGGCCAAGGAGAGGAGTCTCGGCCAGGCCTGACCGGAACCATCCTGCTGGACAGAGATGAGGGCCGGGTAGCCGTGTCCGCTGACGAACCGATCGCGCACGCCCTTGCCGATCATCCGCGGGGCCAAAAGGACGACATCAAGAGCCGGGTCCGGCACGATAAATCCATAGTACACATTGTAACCGCTGGCAAAAATAATCATTTGTTCGGCATGCATGAACGGGGCGATCTGTTCATCGTAGACCCGAGGCATGATTTCGTCCGGAATCAATACGAAAACTGCGTCGGCCTGCTTGGCTGCGTCGGTCACGTTCATGACGGCAAACCCATCCGCTACAGCTTGTTCCAGAGTTTCGTCGGATTGTCCCCCGATGATGACCTTGAAACCGTTATCGGCCAGGTTCAGGGCCTGACTTCGTCCCTGATTCCCGTAACCGATAACGGCGAGGGTTTTTCCATTCATGATTGCCAGGTCAGCATCGTTATCAAAGAAAAATCTTTCTTCTTTTACCATTGGTTATTCCCTCCATGAGTTTGTTTTCAGATTATCGACAGGTGCCCTGTTTCCTTGCAATAAACCTTATTTTCCTTTAAGTTGACGGACATTGGAATCTTGGTCCACCATAATTGCCGTTCATGCTAAGTTTCTTGAGAGTAAACTACAATGCCCCCTGGTTCAACAAAAAGTGCCATAGAGGTCTCCATCGGGGCCCGAATCAGAAATGTACGCAACAAGCAACAACTGAAACTCAATGATTTGTCGAAAGCAACCAACTTATCAAAGGGATTGTTGAGCAAGATTGAAAACGGCAAAGTTTCTTCACCGGTTTCCACCCTGGCCTTGATAGCTGAAGCGCTTGGCGTCAACTTGAGTGTCCTTGTCGATGATGGGGTCGATCAACCACCGTGCGCTTATGTACTGGTAAAAAAGAAGGACCGGGTTCGTTTGAACAAGGAGCCGGCAACGTTTGGTCTGTGCATGGAGATGCTGGCCCAGGAGAAACCAAACAAATTGATGGAACCCTGCGTCCTGTATCTGGAATCGGGGCGAACTGAGCCGGTACTTTTCGTGCATCCCGGCGAGGAAATGATCATTGTCTTACAGGGAACGATGGAGTTTACCTATGGTGAGGATATGTTTCTGATGGAAGAAGGAGACTCCATCTATCTCGATGCAACGGTTCCCCACGGTGGCCGGAATGTTGCGGATACCGAGCTGAAGGTATTGATGGTTATCTGTGAAAGCAACGAAAGATCAAGATTTTGATAACCTGTCGT
>JAZBPM010000325.1:0-4969 GCA_036351615.1 Desulfofustis sp. | reverse complement strand
TGCAGCCGGCAGCATCGACGGGTATTGATAGCGGGCAAAGCTCGAACAGCTCTCCGTCTCTTCCCTGATGGAGTCGACTACCCCGTAAACGACGATCTCCCCCCCGAGCACATATCCTTCCAGTGTGCACTGGTGTCCAGCCGAGATCAAGCTCTCGGCGATACAGTGGAAGCCGTCGACGGATCGGATTTCATCAGGCAGATCTGCCAGTCCAAGGATGTAGTTGAATGGCCTGGCGTATCTGCCGATGTGTTCCCTGATCGTTTCCAGGCAGGCGGCGAATTCAATCCGGTCGCGGACCAGAAACCCCAGGTGGGACAACACCGATTTGACCGGCTTGAGCCAGAAGGGAAACGACAGGTCGCACTGTTCGACGGCGTCGCCGGCAAAGGGGTTGACCACTCTGAACTCCGGGATCAGTTCGGGGACGACTTCGGCCTGTATCAGGCGACTCCAGTACTTATGCTCGCATTTGAGCACGGAAGTCAAACTCGGACCCGCAAGTCCGGCCTGCCGTCGGATATAGGGCAAAACCGTGCTGACCGGAAAATCCCAGAATCCGATCACGCCGTCCACGCTGCCCGCAAATTCCTTCAAAGTCTGGCAGGCGCGGCGGATGAAGGAACGGACCGGAAATGTTTGGCCGCACTTTATCTCCTCGTAGGTAATCAGCGAGTGAAAGCGATACCGCTCCGCTTTCTTCAATGCTTGCAGTTGGGCCAGATGCAAACTGTCCAGCCCTGCGACAAAGATGTTCTCGACCATGCCGCCCTCCCTGCTTGAAAATGTTAGGGATGGGTTTCTGCCGCGCAAAAAATAAATTGATATAAATAAGATATGCAGGTGACGTCGTTGGCTGGGAGCCGAGGCGCCACCAACGACTGATAGCTGCTTTCAGGATAGCAAAAAACGAGGTATGAAACAAGCAAGCCCTCTTTTTCTGTTATCCTATTCCTCTTTTATTGTATGGTAGAATTTCTATAATAGGAGTGGGGGCGCCGGGGTGGTCCTGGTGCGACGATTTATACGGGGAGCCATATAACCATGCCAGATTCAATGAAGTCAGATCACCTCAGCCTTGCCGATATCTTCAGCTACGATCAGAATTTTCAGGACATCATGCTCAATATGCTGGAGTCTGCCCTGGAAGCATCGTTTCAGGGGGTGATGATCACCGAGGCCGAGCCGGGGTTTCCGATCATCTATGTGAATCCCGCGGTATGTGAGATGACGGGTTACCAGCGCACGGAGCTGCTCGGTCAGTCGCCGGCGATGCTGCAGGGCGAGAAGACAGATCCGGCGGTATTGGCGGATTTGCGGGAAAAGATTGAGCGGGGCGAAATTTTCCACGGAAAGGCCTATAACTACCGGAAAGACGGTTCAACGTTCATGATGGAGTGGAAGATCGTGCCCATCCGCGGGGTCGGTGGCGAGATCGCCAATTACCTGGCAATTCAGCGAGAAGTTCCGGATATCCAAGGTGACTGAGGGCTGATAACAGCGTTTTCTCAGTGCCCGTCGAGGACTGTGCGGACGCTGCGCAGGAGTTCGGCCAGCTGAAATGGTTTGGCGATGACGTCGCGAGCACCGTGGTCCATGGCGCGGTTGATGACATCGGTAGGTGTGTAACCGCTGGCGATCACAATGCGGCTCTCGGGATCCTTTTCCCTGAGTTTCTGTAGGCAGGCAAAACCTCCCATGCCGGGCATGTTGAGATCGAGGATGACCAGGTCTATTGTCCCCGCCCGCTCGCCGAAATATGCGTCGAGCCCCGCTTCGCCGCTGTCGGCGCAGAAAACAGTGTAGCCGAAGGTCGAGAGAATCTCCCTGCCGATTTCCCTGATCGCCTCTTCGTCGTCAATCAGCAGGATAGTCTCCGTGCCGCCGCGCATTTCGTCGGCATCTGCCGGTGTTTCAAGTCCTGCCGCAGTATCCGCAAGAGCGGGGAAAAAAATCTGAAATTCCGTACCACTGCCCGGTATGCTGTAACATTCCAGAAAGGCCTGATGACTCTTGACGATGCCGTAGACAATGGACAATCCGAGGCCGGTTCCCTGACCGATCGGTTTGGTGGTGAAAAACGGTTCGAAAATGTGTTCAAGGGCTTCCTTGTCGATGCCGGCTCCGGTGTCGGCGATACTCAGTTGCGCATACGGTCCCGCCTCTGCGCCGAGATGTTTACGGCAGAAGGGTTCGTCGAGCACCACGGTTTTCGTGCGAATAGTCAGTGTCCCACCGTCGGTCATGGCGTGCATGGCGTTGATGGTGAGATTGAGCAGTACCTGTTCGACCTGCACGGAGTCACCGCGGATCAGCGGCAGATCGTCGTCCAGTTGCAGGTCCATGGCGATCATCTTTGGCATGGTATGGGCGAGAATCTCCCGGACCTGCCTGATTTCCTGATTCAGATCGAGCGGTTTGAGATCGCTGTTGATTTTACGGCTGAACGTCAACAATTGCCGGACCAGTTCGGCCGCCCGCCGGGCGGCCCGCTCTATTGCCTGCAGTCGCGCGTGATGTCGGGCGTCCGCGGGTTTGTCGATCAGCAGCAAACCGGTATTGCCGCTGATCGTCTGTAAAATATTGTTGAAATCGTGGGCGATGCCGCCGGCCAGGTTGCCGACCGCTTCCATTTTCTGAGCCTGCAACAGTTGTTCCTGCAGTCGCTCGTTCTCAGCCTCAGCCCGCTTCCGTTCAGTGATATCCAGGACCAGGGAAGCGACTCCGATAATATCGCCGGCGCGGTTCGTCAGTGTCGTGTTGTACCATTCGCAGGTCTTGACGGTGCCGTGTTTGGTCAGATTCAGGTTGACCGATCGGTAGCCGCCGGTGTTGCTGGTCAGCTGCTTCCAGACATCTTCGACGTGATTCTTCTCGGTGTCCGGCAGCATGAAATCGTACCCGACCTTGCCGAGCGCTTCCTCACGGCGGTATTCAAAAATGTATTCGGCGGCCCGGTTCCATTCCACCACTTCGAAGTCGATATTCCACTCGATAACGGCAAGCGGGGTGTTCATTACGTGGAGTTTCAGGCGCTGGGTCTGGTCACGAAGCGCTTCCTCGGTCTTCTTTCGTTCGGTGATCTCGTTTTCCAGTGCCGCGGTGCGCTCCTTGACCCGGTCTTCCAGGGAGCGCTTGGCATCGATGAGTGAGAGCAGCAGGGAGATGCCGACCAGCACCAGCACCAGCCAGAAAAAAATGTTGAGGTACAGGTAGACGGAACGGTTCGGCCACTGAGCGATGATACGCCCGATTACGCCATCTTCGTAGACAATGTTAGTGTCAAGATCGTGGATGGGAAGCAGGTGGAGCGAATTGAGAAGTTGTTCGGTCTTGGTCAGTGGCGGTCCCTGGAGGGTCAAATAAACCGAATCGCTCTCATCGTAAACGGTAATTGTCAGATAGCCGTTCGTCTCTGCGGCAAGGCGAAGGTAGGCAAGGGGGCCGGATTGGTCGAAGGTCCAGAGAGAACTGGCGACCACCCGGGCGTGGTTGTCGATTCGACGGACTGCTTTATCCAGGACGTAATCCTGATAATAGAAGACAAAAGCGATGAAGAGAGCGGCAAGGATACCGGTCCAGCGGAGAACTGCCGTCTTGATGCCCGATCGGCTGTTGGAATGCGGGCGCGTCATTTTAACGCCTCACAGCGTGTAGCGACGGAGAATGGCGTTGATCTTACCGTCGCGCTGCATGGCGGCTATTGTCTCGTCGAATCGATCCAGGATCGCCGTATGGGTGCTGTCTTTTCTGATCAGCAGATGAAAGCGCATGGAGGATAGTACGGTGCCGGTGTCGATGACTTCATTGTCCAATCTCAACCGAAGCAGGTGTGGAAGGGCACCGGGGGGCCATTCGATGACCAGATCAGCTCGCTTCTTGACAAGCATCAGCCAGACGTTTTGCAGGTGGGGCGTTTCGTAGGTTTTGATGCCTTGTGATTCGATCATGCTCTTGTGCCAACCATTACCGCTATAGGTGACGACGGAAAGACCGAGTCGCTTGATGTCACCAATCGTTCTGATGCTCATGATATCGGCCAGGCGCGGGTGATCGACTGCGGTGAAGACATGCAGATCTTTGACATAAAACGGTTTTTGGTGCGTAACGCTATAGCGTGCACGGTCTTCGGTGGGGACCGTCAGGATCGCATCGTCCAGGCCTGATTTGACATTTTCCTGACAACGGGTCCAGGGATAGGCGGTCCAAACGAGCGGGACGCCGAGACGCTTTTCGACGGCTTCAGTGATGATATCGTAGAAGAAGCCGGCCATGCTCTGGTCGTTGTTTTTCCAGTGAAACGGTGGAAATTCGGAATATGCGATACGGAGCGGGGCGGGAGGCGGCTCTTGCGCAACAGCGCTTGCAGATAAAAAGGGCATTAGAGCAATGATCCAGCCGATGCAAACGAGGAAAACTGTGCCGGTCGAAATACGTTTTGTCGGCATGGTGATTAATGGTCTGTGCATCGCTGTGTCGGTATCGGTGGATGGTTGCGCTCCCTTATTGAAGCCTATCGCTCAGGTTACGGTTTTTCAAGGCAAATCCGCAAGGATCGGACAGCCCCGGCGGCAATTGTCGCAACGGAAGTGGGCCGGTCGTGGTTATCGAATCAGCGGTTTTGGGCGCATTCTTGTCACTGGACCGGCGTCTGAGGGACGCTCCCGAAGGCATGGTTGCCGCGAAATAGAGCCAGGTGGCATGTCCGTGCGGGAGAAAACTATTGGAAATAATATGTATAAACGATAAATAGAAGAGAGTCGTCGGACAAACGGGTTGCTTAGGGGAGCGTTGGCAGACGGCTGATAAAACCGTTAGGGGGAGAAATCTCTGATGTGTCTGTCGATTTTGAATGGAGGTTTTTGTACCCGCATTTTTTGCTCTACTGCGTTTACGGTACTAGGGGGACGGATATGACGAACAAAATGCTCAAAAATCAGGAAGCCGCTAAACAATCGGAATCATCCGG
>JAZBPM010000324.1:0-7271 GCA_036351615.1 Desulfofustis sp. | reverse complement strand
TCGATGGTGCCCGAATCGGCCTGAAGACCGTGCGTTCCGCACCGATTCTCGATCACTGCCAACAGCCGCCACGTTTAAGCACCCTGCCGATGCTCACCTCCTGGCACAGCGACGGCGGCCCCTTCGTCACTCTGCCCCTGGTCTACACCGAGCATCCGGACGGCCGCGGGCACAATCTGGGTATGTACCGCATTCAACGCCACAACGACACCACCACCGGCATCCACTGGCAGATTCACAAAGGCGGCGGCTACCATTATTTTGCGGCGGAACAGAAAAACGAGTCGTTGCCGCTGACCCTTTTTATCGGCGGCCCGCCGGCCCTGATGCTCGCGGCCATCGCGCCGCTCCCCGAAGATATCCCGGAGTTGATGCTCACCTCCCTGCTGCTCGGTTCCCGTCTGCCGATGGTAAACGACCCGCGAGGAGGTCATCGCCTGGTGGCGAGCGCCGAATTCGCCATCAAGGGGAGTGTGCCGCCGCATATCCGCCAGCCGGAAGGACCATTCGGCGACCATTACGGCTATAACTCGCTGGCCCACGATTATCCGGTATTTCAAGTCTCCCATCTCTATCACCGCAGCAACGCGATCTACCCTGCCACCGTGGTCGGCCGCCCCCGCCAGGAAGATTTTTTCCTCGGCGACTATCTGCAGGATCTGCTCTCGCCGTTGTTCCCTCTGGTCATGAAAGGGGTCAAGGCCCTGAAAACCTTCGGAGAGACGGGTTTTCACTGTCTGGCAGCCGCCCGCGTCGCCGACCGTTACCCGCGCGAGGCGTTTGCCTGCGGCCTGAGAATTCTCGGGGAAGGTCAGCTCTCTTTGAGCAAGTTTCTGATCATCACCGACGGCAGTGTCGATATAACCGATTTCCCGGCCCTCTGGCGTCATGTCCTGGAGCGGGTCAACTGGTTGACCGATCTCTTCGTCTTCGCCAACGTCTCTCAGGATACGCTCGATTATACCGGCCCATCGGTCAACAAGGGCTCGAAAGCGATGCTGATGGGCCTGGGCCGAAAGGCGATCCGGGATCTGCCGCTCGAATTTACCGGTACCCTGCCGGCCGGCTGCGACAAGCCGATTGCTTTCCTGCCGGGCACCCTCGTCGTGCAAAGTGCCGCCTATCAAAGCGAGACGGACCTGGCCGACCGGCTGGCACTGCATCCCGATCTCAAGGAGTGGCCGGTGATCATGCTCGTTGACGACAGTGCTGCCGCCACGGTTTCACTGCAGGAGTTCCTCTGGACCATCTTTACCCGTTTCGAGCCTGCTGCAGATATCCACGGGGCCGCAAGCTCGGTCAGACGTTTCCATGTCGGTCTGGAACCGCCGGTGGTCTTCGATTGCCGGATGAAACCCTGGTATACCGACATCCTGGAGACCGACGAGCCGACCAGACGACTCGTTGACGAAAAATTCGAGCGCATCATTCCCCGGCCATGGCGCTGACCACGACTGTTCGGTTGCACAAGTACCTGGCCCAGTGCGGCGTAGCCTCGCGACGCGCAGCCGAGGAGTTGATCAGGGACGGCCAGGTCAGCGTTGACGGCCGGGTCGTAACCGAAATGGGGTGCAAGATCGATCCCGGTCGACAACGTATCCACTGTCGAGGCAAACTCGTCAGGGCCGGTGACACCGGGCTCATCTATATCCTACTCAACAAGCCGGCCGGTTACGTAACGACGATGGCCGACCCCCAGGGCCGGCCCATCGTCACCTCGTTGCTCAAAGACGTGACTACCCGCGTTTTCCCGGTCGGCCGCCTTGATCTCGACACCGAGGGAGCCCTGCTGCTGACCAACGACGGTCAGCTCGCTCACCGGGTCCTCCACCCGAGCCATCAGACCACCAAGACCTACGAAGCGCTCATCCAGGGGCATCCTGCCAGTCAGAGCCTGGCCGAACTGGAACGGGGAATTCTGCTCGAAGGTCAACGCACCTGGCCGGCGGTCATCAAGCTGAGAAAACGATATCAGCACTCCACCAGAATCCGAATAACCATCCACGAGGGAAGGAAACGCCAGGTTCGCAAAATGTTTGGAGCCGTCGGACACCCGGTACTGCACCTGAAAAGAATTGCCTATGGAAAACTGCAACTCGGCTCGCTGCCCACCGGCGGGTATCGAATGCTCGATGAAAACGATCTGAAAAAAATATTTTTATAGCTTTCCCCTTTACAAAGGCAAATTTAGCTGATTAAATCTAAAGAGTTATACATCCGTCAGCACGACGATCTGACATGTAGTCACGTAACTATTTGTTCTTGTTGCAAAAACAGTCATTTCCGGTTGCTCCGTTAACAACCTGAATTTATTCTTTATTTAAGGATCGACTGTTCGGGGGGGGCGGTGTTCAGAAGTATCCTCTGGGCACGTGAACTATTTGCTAACGCAAACAGGAGTAGAGCATGAACAAATCAGAATTGATAGAAGCCTTGGCGCAGGATATCGGCCTTCCGCATCGCGAGGCAGCTGCCATCACCAACACCGTTATCGACACGATGACGGAAGCCCTCGCCCGAGGCGAGAGTATTGAAATCCGCGGATTCGGCAGCTTCGTGATCAAACACTACGGCTCTTACGAGGGCAGAAATCCGAAGACCGGCAAGAAGATCAAAGTCAGCCCGAAAAAGCTGCCTTTCTTCAAAGTTGGCAAAGACCTGCGCGAACAGGTGAATACCAGGCGTTAGCTGCTGGCAACGCCGCTTATTCAAGCCTCGCCGCTGGTCACGATCCTGCCGACCAGATCATAGACGTGAGCCTCGGTGATTTCGACATCGACGAATTCACCGGGGCTCGTCTCTCCCTCATTGATCAGGACGCAACCATCAATATCGGGCGCCTGATAGCGGGTCCTGCCCTCGAGCAGCAACTCCGATTCCCGACTGACACCCTCTACCAGCACTCGCTCTATCTTCCCGACAAAGCGCTGTTGAGTATTCGCCGAAATATCCGCCTGAGCGGTCAGCACGGCGTCGAGACGGTGCTGCTTCTCCGCCTCAGCCACCTGATCTGCCATCTGTTCAGCAGCACATCCCTCCTCGTTGGCATAAGGAAACACGCCGAGATGATCGAACCGGGCAATCGGCAGAAATTCGAGCAGTTGCTCAATGTCGGCCGTCGTTTCCCCGGGGAAACCGACGAGAAACGTCGTGCGCAGTGCCGCTCCCGGCACGATGGAGCGGATACGTTCCAGCAGCTGATCGATGTCGGCTCGCGTATACCGCCGATTCATCGCCCGCAGGACGCGGTCACTGACATGCTGCAGCGGGATATCGAAATACGGGACAATCCGCGGTTCCGCCCTCGCCAGGTGTAACAGCTCATCGGTAATTCCGGACGGATAGAGATACATCAGGCGAAGCCAGGGGATCGAGGTTCCTGAGAGCAACGCCTTCAGCAAGGAAACGAGCTGCCCGCGGCCGCCACGATCTTCGCCATAGGCCGTCAGATCCTGCGCCACCAAGGTGATTTCCCGAACACCGCCCTGTTCGAGACGATCGGCCTCGATCACCAGATCCTCAATTTCCCGGCTGCGCAACGGGCCGCGAATGGAAGGGATGAGGCAATAAGAACAATGGTTGTCGCACCCCTCGGTAATCTTCATCCAGGCCCGAAAAAACGGGGTGGAGAGTCGCCGGGGCAGCGCCGCTGTCATCAGAAAGCGATCAGGCAACACCATCCGCCGCTCCGCCATATCGCTCCGGCCGAGATCGCCCAGCAGTTCCGGCAGGCTGGTGATGCCTTCGGTACCGACGAACAAGTCAACTTCGGGCAACTCTTCCACCAGACGCCGGCGGTAGCGCTGTACCAGACAGCCGATAACGACGAGTTTTTTTGCTGGATCGTCCTGCTTCCAGGAAGCCAGCCCGAGGATCTCTTCAATACTTTCTTCGACGGCGGACTGGATGAAACCGCAGGTGTTGATGATCAAGACAGTCGCCTCATCGGGCAGATCGCATCCCTGCCAGCCCTGAGCCAGCAACAGTCCATAGACCAGTTCAGAATCGACAAGATTTTTCGGACAGCCGAGACTGACGAGGTGAAAAGTTTTCATTGCTTGATCCTACGTCACACCGCCGCCAGTCCATCGTCGAGGAGCGTATCCAGAACGAGCCGGCTTTGCCGCCGAAACACGTCGGTGCCGAATCCGGGCCGCCAGCGTGCGGTCCAAAGCTCATCGGAAACGATAAAAAGAGCGGCCAGAGCTACATTACGATAGGCGGCCAAGGTATAGAGTGCCGAGCATTCCATATCGACACCGGCGACACCGAATTGCTCGCGGAGCAGCATCAACTCGGACCTGCGTTCCTGGTACGGGGCGTCCGTCGACCAGAGAACGCCCCGCCGCCAAGCCAACCCTTGCTCCGACAGGATCTGCTCACTGGCGGCAAGCGTCTCCGGATTGGCCTGAACATGATCGGCAGTACCGTACCAGCGGGAAACCCCGTCACCGACCACCGCCCGTTCGGCAAGGAGGATGTCGCCGATACTGAGCGAGGGATCGAGGCTGCCGCAACAACTGAGCAGGACCAGGCGCCTGACGCCAAGCGCTACCAGCTTCTCCATCAGGAGCACGGCGGCCGGGGCACCGAGCGCGGGGCCGGCCAGACAGAAGCGATCGTGTTGGTCAACCATCAAGTCGGCGTGGGCAAGATGACGGTGGGCAGCACCAAGCCGGCGAGCAGCGGTCACCGCCAATCCTGCTTCGGCGTGGTTGACCACCAGCAGCGCCCGTTCCGGCAGTTCTTTTTCTCTGCGACCCCGGCGGGGCCGAATGATAATATCGTGGTCGTTGTCAGTCATCGACACAGGGGCGCGGAATGTTACCTGCGCCATGGCACAAACGCAAGAAGGCCGCAGAACTCGTCTGCGGCCTTCTTGCACCCATAGCGGGTTCTCTTGCTCGATCCGTTACTACATCAGCGGGTTGGCGTACATCAGGATGAGCGAGATAACCAGGCCGTAAATGGCGATCGATTCGGCCAGAGCCATGCCGAGAATCATGAAAACCATCAATTTCGGCTGTACTTCCGGATTGCGGGCCAGGCCCATGGTGGCGCCCTGGCCGACGAGGCCGATACCGATACCTGCGCCCAGACCGGCAAGGCCGATGGAGAGCGCGGCGCCAATACAGATCAGCGCGAGTTGCAGATTACCTTCCATTTTCTTTCTCCTTGTACAAGTTGAGTAATTGGCCTTCTTCCTTCATTTCCTATGATGACGGCGACACGGTGTCCCCGATCAATGGGCATGCTCCTGGGCCTGTGAAAAGTAGACGACCGCCAGCAGGACAAATACCATTGCCTGAACCAGCGAGACGAGAACACCGAGCACCATGATCGGCAGCGGCGCGAAAAAGGCGCCGGCCAGCATGAACAGGATGCCGAGCAAGGTCTCTTTGGCCATGATGTTGCCGAACAGACGAATGGACAGCGACAGCAGGCGGGCCAGGTTACTGATCAGCTCGATCGGCAGCATCAGCGGCACCAGCCACCACATCGGTCCCATGAAATGCTTGTAATAACTCAAACCGTGCTCGCGAAAACCGATGAAATGATGGGAGACCCAGACGATAATCGTCAGCGCCAGCGTCGTATTGATGCTGGCAGTCGGTGACATGAAGCCGGGGATCAGACCGATCAGGTTGGCCACCGCGATATAGAGTCCGAAAGTGGCGAGCATCGGAAAGAATTGATCGGTAAGGCGCCGGCCCATATTGTCGGCAAAAAAGTCATCCATGCCGCCGATAACGATCTCCCAGAAATTCTGGCCTTTACCGGGTACCATCTCCAGGTTGCTCAGCGTC
The DNA here is from genome assembly GCA_036351615.1 of Desulfofustis sp. Taxonomy (GTDB): domain Bacteria; phylum Desulfobacterota; class Desulfobulbia; order Desulfobulbales; family Desulfocapsaceae; genus Desulfofustis. Next base: position 1,464 of record JAZBPM010000324.1, on the reverse strand, counting down.
AGTTTGGCAACGATAAACAAGAAGGCCATGACCAGCCAGGTATAGGTCATGTACGGTGCGCACAATTGCTCGAGAATACCGTGCCCGACCGGCCCGTGGGGTACCGGTAACCCCAGTTTTTCCAGGATGATCGAAATGAACAATATCGGATGTTCCATAATCCCCTTTTACCTCCTGCTGAAGTAATACCGCCAAATCACGCCGAAACCGCTCATTGTGATTGTAAATACCACCGTTGTCAGACCAAGGATCAAGCCGAAGACGTTGATGTCGCCGAACCTGATCAGCAGCAATAAGACGACGCCGATCACCGCAATTCGAAGCCAGAATTTAATAAGCAGCTTCGTTTTCCCGGGAGCGCCGCCCTTTTTTTTTCCCACCGTCGACTGCTCGGCCAGTGCATCGATAAATGCGGTTACGTCCCGGTATGACACCCAGAAACTGATTACCGACACGATACCGCCGGCCAGTACCCCCCAGGCAAAGGCCCAGGATTCGATGAACCATGACCCGAGCACGAGCAGTCCCAGGTATACCCAGCTCATGGCCAGCATCCTGCTGAGGGATAATGTGTCCACCACCGTACTATTGTTCCTCGTCCGTCTTCTTCTCCATGTTTTTGCTGCTGCGCCAGAGAATATCGAACAGACTTTTAAAACCGGCGGCGATCCCGAAAGCCAACCCGAAAAAGGTAAACCAGGGAGCGGTACGACCGTCAAACACTTTTTGATCGAGCAGAATCCCGGCACCCATCCCGATAAAGATCGATGCCACGAAGGTGATCCCGATATGCCCGTAATGACCGAGAAGAAACATCAGTTCTTTCTTGACATCGGACATCTCAGCCACCACACCTTGTCACTGCCGATTCCACTTCCAATTTAACTCGGTTTGGTAGCACGCATCCCCCGCAAAGTCAACGGATTTTTTACCTATCTGCTATTTTTTTGAATGACCATTCAGTCATTTTTTGCAGTTTTTCCAGGTCATTTGCGCTATGCGCCGCGGAGATGAAGGCAACCTCGAACTGGGAGGGCGCGAGATAGATGCCCTGGCTGAGCATATTGCAATAATGCTCGGCGTAGCGTGTCGTATCAGCCTTCATTGCCGATGCGAAATCGGTTACCGGGTCGGTGCTGAAAAACATGGTCATCAGAGATCCGATGCTGTTGATCTGGACCGGTATGTCGCCGGCGGCAGCAATCTCCCGGAGACGCTGAGCACAGGTCGCCGCCTTGTCGTTGAGTTCTTCGTAAAACCCGGGACGCTGCAATTGCTTCAAGGTGGCAATGCCGGCCGCCATGGCCAGCGGGTTGCCGGATAGAGTCCCTGCCTGATAAACCGGGCCATCCGGGGCGATCTGGTCCATAATCTCGGCCCGGCCGCCGTAGGCTCCTACGGGCAGGCCTCCGCCGATAATCTTGCCAAGACAGGTCAGGTCCGGTGTAATGCCGAAGTGGTGCT
>JAZBPM010000323.1:0-5432 GCA_036351615.1 Desulfofustis sp. | reverse complement strand
CTCCATTGCCGTCAGGCAGGTGCCAAGGCCGAGAACCAATACCGTTTTCCCTGTTAGCGATACGGGCGGCCCGCCGGTCAGGCCTTCCGGCAGCGTGCCGTTTTGCAGCAGGTCGGCAGCCAGGACTGCAGCCACCGCCGAGGCAGAGGCGAATTCGCCGAGCAGGGGGCGATAGCGGATGACCGGCGGCGGGTTTTTGATGGGTGCCAGGAAATTGTTGAGCTGCTCTTCCCCGAGGCGCCGGGAGCCGCGCGGGATGCCGGCAAGAATTACCCCGCAGCATGACTCCAGCGCTTCCCTGCCGCCGCACCAGGCGAGCAGTGTTGCGTCAGCGTCTTTCACCCGGCCGTTTCGATAGAACGGCACGCTGACCCGCCACACCGCTCTGGTCGAATCTCTGCCGACCACCAGGGCACCGCCGCCGTCTGCCAGCGTGGCAGCCGAACCAATGGAGGGATCGAAACGCGGAGACAGGACCGGGTGTCCCTCGTCGACGCCGAGCACCAGCGCCGTTTGTCCGGTGTCGTCGGTCAGCAGGTCGGCGGCGAGCAACGCCTGTTCAAAGGAATAGTCGCCGCCGCTGGTGGTAATGTTGGCACCGGTTGCCCGAAGCAGCTGGGCAACCTGTCCGGCCGCGGCATTGTGGACGGACCCGACAAAATCGGTCGGGCTGGGAAACTGCTCGGCGGACTCGGCGAGCCGCTGTAGAAAATCGTGAGTTTCCGACAGCGCGCCCCACCCCGTGCCAAGGAAGATGGTGCTCGGCGGATCTGGCTGCGCGGCATGATCAACGGCACCAGTGGCCAGGGAGAGGGCCAGACGCGGCAAGCGCTTGAGCCGGCGGATCTGCCGTGCCGGCAGGCTGGCCGAAACCGCTGCGAGATCGGCCGGGCCGGCAACGGTGTGTCCGGCCAGCAGGCTCTGCTGTGTTGCCGCCAGGTCGCCGGCGCCGGTCAGGCAACTCCAGCCGTGCAGGGCAAGCCATCGTTTTTCCGGCTTCGGTGCGGTCGTCGGTGTCCGGTCACGTGGTCCCCGATTCGGGGCTTGCACCACCAGGCAGCAGTTATTGCCGCCGAACCCGAACGAGTTGGACAGCACCGTTGTCACCGGTTTCTGCAGCGGCGTCAGGATCGGCTGCAGATCCAGGACCGGGTCGGGCTGCCGGCAGCCGGTAGTGGCCGGCACCAGTCCTTCGGTGACGGCGAGCGTCGCGACCACCGCCTCTATTGCTCCGGAGGCGGCCAGCGAATGACCGGTGGCGCCCTTGATCGAGGAGAGCGGCGGAGGTGCGGTAAAGAGGCGATGGACGGCCCGGGCTTCGGCCAGATCGTTATCCGGCGTCCCGGTGCCGTGCAGGTTCAGATAATCCACATCGCCGGGCTGCAGACCGGCATCGGCCAGCGCAGCCCGCATGGCCTGAAGGGCCCCATCGCCTTCCGGGTGGGGGGAAGCCGGATGGTACGCGTCGCAGGAGAGTCCGGCGCCGGCGAGCAGACCGTGCGGATGTTCGGGTCTGCTGCTGGTCAGCAGCAACAGGGCCGCTCCTTCGGCAACGCTCATCCCTTGGCGATCCCGATCCAGAGGCCGGCAACCGGTTCGGTCAACGAGTTGTAGGGAATGAAAGCCGAAATAGGTGAGTCGGCACAGGGAATCGGCACCGCCCACCAGAATACGCTTCATCGTGCCGCGTTGCAGAAGTCGCATGGCCAGCGTGATGGCGGCCGCTCCCGACGAGCAGGCGGTGGAGATGGTCAGCGCCGGACCAACGCAGGAGACGCGCCGGGCGACCTCTTCGGCCACCGTTGTCAGACCGTGGTACCGATAGTGAGCGGTATCATCGTCGTTGCTGCGGAGCAGCGCTTCCGTCGTCAGGATACCGCCGGTGGTAGTGCCGACAATGACCGCCTCCGGCGGTTCCGGGCTCCCGGCCATGGCCTGCAGTGCGGCGGTCCCGGCCAGCTGGTGGGTGCGCGGCAGATCAGCGGCGGTGGTGTCCTGAGTCGCCTGGCCGACCGGCAGTGGCGATCCCTGCAGCAGCTTAAACAAGCAGAGCGGTCCGATACCGCACTGATTGGCGGCAAGTGCCTTCCGGGTGGCGGCCAGGCCCGAACCGAGCGAGCTGACGATGCCGATGCCGGCGATATAAACGGGCAGAGCGGTCAAGGCGACGGGGCGGGCGAGTTTGCCTCGATATAGGTGGCCAGGGAGTTCAGGGTGGCAAAGACCTGTTCGCCGATTTCCTGGCTGTTGATGACGACCCCGTAATCCTTCTCGATCATGACCACCATTTCCAGGACGTCAATAGAATCGATTCCCAACTCGCCGCCGACGAGCTGAGCGTTTTCGTCAATGTCTTCCGGGTTCAGATCGGAGAGGTTGAGAATGTCGATGAGCTTCTGTTTGAGCTCTGCAATGAGTGCGTCCATGAGAGATGTCGATCCAGAGTGAGCTGTTACCGGGGGCAATCGTGCTGGATGGTGTAGCAGGGGCAGGCAGATGCCGCGGTGCGATCCACGTCCAGTTCTGAGATTGTGCTGCGTTTCAGACAATGTTATATATTATGCCTGAAACGAGTTGTCATCTCATTTGCTCATTTTTATCAATTGTTATGACATCGTCCCGGTCCGCTGCCGGTCGTCAACGCCGGCCGAGCAGGGCATCGCACAGCGCCGCCGGGAGTATCGATCCGTCCTCCCGGCGGTGGCAGTGGTGAACAGTGCCTGCGGCGATCCCTGAACAGACGGGTAGCTGGAAGCGGCGGGACAGGCGCACGTTATCAACCAGGTTTGGGTCTCACCTTGAGTCTGCTCGAAACGTTTGGGCTATCGCTGGAAGATCTTTTGCCGCATCGCGGCCGTATGGTGCTGATCGACGAGGTGCTTGCCGTTGATCGTGTCACCGCGGTAACCCGCTGCGTCGTCAAGCCAAGCTGGCCGCTGGCCGGGGACGACGGCATCGGCTCACTGATTCTCGTCGAATTGGCGGCCCAGACCGCCGGGGTCTGCAACGGCTGGGACCGGATTAAGAGCCAGGGCCTCGATTCTGATAAAACAGGCTATCTGGTCGGTATCAAGCGGGCCAGTTTCGCCGTGAAATCGCTTGCTCTCGGTCAGGATATCATTGTTCGCGCCGAGAATACCTATAGTTTTGCCAGTCTCAGAGAGGTCGATTGTATTGCTCGTTGCCAGGATCGTTCGATCGCCGAGATCACCCTGCAACTTTTTCAGGTAGAAACAGATAATGGAAGCGGCCAACAATAGGAAAACGGCTCTGGTGACCGGGGGTAGCCGCGGCATCGGCCGGGCGATCTGTGTGGAACTCGCCGCTGCCGGCTATGATGTGGTGATCAATTACCGCACCGACGAGGAGGGTGCCCGGCAGACCTTGGCCGAAGTCGAGGCGGCGGGCGCTGCGGGAGAGATCTGCCGGTTCGACGTGCGCGACGGTGCGGCCGCCGAGCAGGCTGTAGCGGACATCGGTGCCCGGGCCGGCGGAGTTGCCGTGCTGGTCAACAATGCCGGGGTGGTCGCCGACGGCCTGTTTTTGATGATGTCCCGGGAAAAGTGGCAATCGGTAATCGATACCAGCCTCGGCGGTTTTTACAACCTGACTCGTCCGGTTCTGGAAACGATGATTCCCAAACGAGCCGGAGCCATTGTCTCCATCTCTTCGGCCGCTTCGTTGATGGCCAATCGGGGACAGGCCAACTATTCGGCGGCCAAGGCCGGCATCAATGCGGCCAGCCGAGCCATTGCCGCGGAAGTGGCTCGACTCGGGATTCGCGTCAACGTGGTAGCGCCCGGACTCATCGAAACCGATATGATTGCAGCGGCGCCGAAAGAGCAGATCAAATCCCTGATTCCGATGGCCCGGATCGGCAGGCCGAAAGAAGTGGCGCGTGTGGTCAGGTTTCTCTGCAGCGACGATGCCTCCTATATTACCGGCCAGGTTATTTCGGTGAACGGAGGAATGTTTTAGTGAAGGTGCTGTGGCTGTTTTTCCTGGTGGTGGCCGTAATTTCCTGTCAGCCGGCTCTGGCGGTGGTCGCCCGTGGTGAGGAGGCAGCGGGCCTGGAACTGCGCTCGGTGCAGGCCGATTTCGTCCAGGTCAAGCACCTGAAAATTCTGGCCCGGCCGCTCGTTTCCGCAGGTACCTTTGCCTTTCAGGTGCCGCAGTCTCTGCGCTGGGAGTATCTCGAGCCGGTACGCTCCGTGCTGATCATGCATAACGGTGCGGTGCGTAAGTTCGTCGAGCGGGACGGAAGGCTTGAAGAAGAGCGCGGCGCCCAGGTCGGCTCCCTGCAGATCGTGCTCGCCGAGATCAGCAATTGGTTGGCCGGCCGGTTTACCGATAACGAGATGTTTACGGTATCCTTTGTCGATGACCGGACCATCAGGTTCACGCCGAAGGGGCAACAACTGGCGGCACTGATCACCGGTATCGAAATCGAGATCGGTGGTGAAAACGGCCTGCTGGACAGTGTATTGATTGAAGAAGGACCGGATTCATACACCCGGATGACCTTTTCCAACCGCAGCATCAATCAACAGCTGCCGGCGACACTCTTTACCGGTCCATGAAACGATCTCTTCACGGTCTGGCCGCCGCCCTGCTGTTGCTGGCCTCATGTGCGCCCCATGCCGGGCGCCGCTTGCCCGAATTGATCGAGGCGCCGGCCGACGGCCGGCGGCAGCACTGCGCGGCGGTTTTTCCCGCCGGATCATGGCAGCTGGTACACTCGCTGGAATTTGCCTCGGACGGCGGTTTTGCCGGGACCGTGATCGGTGTCACGGTTGTGGATCCCCCCGATCTCAGCTGCGCCTTGGTGACCGTCGAGGGCGTAACCCTCTTCGAGGCGGTTGTCGGACCGGACGAAGAGGTTGCGGTCGAGCGGGCCGTGCCGCCGTTCGACCGACCCGGTTTTGCCGTCGGACTACTGGCCGATGTCCGGGCCATGTTCGTTGCGCCGTCGGATCGGGAGGTGACTTTCGGGCTCCTGCCCGACGGACGCCCCGTCTGCCGCTATTTGGCCGAGGATGGCCGGGTGACGGATGTCGCGCCGCCGGTCGAGGACCGTTGGCAGATCAGGCAGTACGACGCCGATTCTGACTTGCAAAGGGTTATCGAAGGACATGTGGACCACCAGCGCTCTCCGTCGGAGCCGGCCCGTTATCTGGAACTGAGCGCCTTCTCGCCGGCCGAGTACACCCTGAAGATGAAATTGATCGATGCGCTGCAACTGCCGTAACCATAGACCGGCGAATGAGAAAAAGTTCCCCGGACTGGCCGGTTCTGCCGGAGGCTGCATCGCGAAGGCCCGGCAGGCCGTAGAATCAGGCCCGAAGGGCTGCGGACAGGACGTCCGCAGTCGGCGGCCAGGCCATGGATGGCCTGTCTGCCGGCCTCGGAGTCCTGCCGATCAGGCCGCAGCG
>JAZBPM010000322.1:0-8059 GCA_036351615.1 Desulfofustis sp. | reverse complement strand
GAGCATCGAAATCCGCGAGCATACCCTGGAACGCCAGTGTGATCCGGAATATGTCGAGGAACTGGTGCCGATAATCGACGGCGCCGATGCCATCCTGTCCATGGCCTGCGGCTGTGGAGTGCAGCAATTGGCCATGCGTTTCAGGGAAAAACCGGTTTTTCCGGCGGTCAACACGAAGTTCATGGGCGGCTCGCAGCGTCAGGGCGTCTGGGACGAGCGCTGTCAGGGCTGCGGCGACTGCCTGCTTGGCATCACCGGCGGCATTTGTCCGATTGCCCGTTGCGCCAAGCAGTTGATGAACGGGCCGTGCGGTGGGTCGTGCGACGGGAAGTGTGAAATCGGCGAAGATGTCGAATGCGCCTGGCATTTGATCTGGGAGCGCCTCAAGGCGCTCGGCCTGCAGGATCGTTATCTCGAGATCATGCCGGCCAAGGACTGGCGCCCGGCGGGTGGTGCCGGGCCACGCAAGATTATCAGGGAGGATTTGGTAGAATGAAAACCGACAGCTATTTGGAAAAAGTACTGGCCGCAGGCCACCTGGCCGTCACTTCGGAATGCGGTCCTCCTCGCGGTGCCACGGCCGCTTCGGTGCAGGACAAGGCAAAATATCTCGATGGCGTGGTCGATGCGGTTAACATCACCGACAACCAGACCGCCATGGTGCGCATGTCCAGTTTCGCCGGTTCGGTGCTGGTCCGGCAGCAGGGCATGCACCCGCTGTTGCAGATGGTCACTCGGGACCGCAACCGGTTGGCCATGCAGGCTGACATCCTCGGCGCCTATGCGCTCGGCATCAATACCATGCTCTGCCTGTCCGGTGATCATACAAAGTTCGGTGATCACCCGATGGCGATGAACGTCCACGACATCGACTCCATCCAGCTTATCCAGATGGTTAAAACGATGCGGGATGAAGGGAAGTTTCAGGGCGGCGCCGAGATCAAAGGGGCTGCTCCGAAGATGTTCATCGGTGCGGCCGCCAACCCGTTTGCCGATCCATTTGAGTTGCGGGTGATGCGGTTGGCCAAGAAGGTTGCCGCCGGTGCTGATTTCATCCAGACCCAGTGCATTTTCAATATCGAGAAGTTCGAGCGGTGGATGGAGGGAGTGCGCAAGATGGGGTTGCACAAGAAGTGTTACATCCTGGCCGGGGTGACGCCGATGAAGTCGGTCGGGGCGGCGCGCTACATGAAGAACAGGGTGCCCGGCATGGATGTGCCGACGGAACTGGTCGAGCGGATGGGTTCCGTCGAGAAGGAAAAGCAACCGGAAGAGGGAATTGCCATCTGCGTGGAAACCATCGAACGCCTGAAGCAGGTGGAAGGTGTTGCCGGTTTCCATATCATGGCCATCGACTGGGAAGAAAAAGTGGAAGAGATCGTTAAGAAAGCCGGGCTTTACCCGAGACCGCAAGTCCAGTAAAGCATCAAGGCCGATAATTATCAGAAGAGGAGCAGTCATGAGCGATAAGAAACTCATCCTGGTTGTCGATGACGACATCGATCTGGTCGAGGCCCTGGCCATGAAGCTGGAAAGCCTCAACTACGCGGTGGCCAAGGCCTATGACGGAGTTGAAGGATTTGACAAGATCAAGACCCGGCGGCCGGACCTGGTCATTCTTGACGTGATGATGCCGCGCAAAGACGGTTATCAGCTCTGCGACGAGTTGAAAAAATCCGATGACTACAAGGATATTCCGGTCATTTTGCTGACCGCGGTGACCGATGCCATCAGTTCTACCAACTATACCCATATGGGCGGCAAGACGACGCTGGCGGACGATTTTGTCTCCAAACCGATCGACTTGGACAAATTGATGGAAATCGTCGAAGACAACCTGCGCTAATCTCTCTCCGGCCCCCGGCATAACCGTGGGGCCGGATCTCTTTCCGGGACAGTCTGCAGATCGTTGGAGAACGGCCATCGAAACAACAGAGAAGTTTAGGATCGGCGGGTTGAAGTTCAGCGACGAGCAGGCGCTGGTCCGTCTGCCGGAACAATTGAGTACCGTTGCGGCGGTGCCGGTGGTGTTGTCGGCACTGCTGCAGCAGAAGATCAACTTGTCGTTTTTCTGCGCAGATCACCACGCCCCGTCGCACGTCGGGTTCTGCCTGGCACGTGAGGATTTGCCCCGGTGCCGGGCGGTGCTCGAAACCTTGCTTCCCGTCGGTGGACAGCAGCCCGATATCGCTGATTCGGTCGGCACCCTGATCATCTTTCCCCATCAAGGCAAACTGGCAGTGCTCGGCCGATTGCTCGGTGTTTTCGGTCGATGTCGGTTACCGTTGCTTTCTCTCTGTTCTTCGTTATCCGGATTGGCGGTCAACACCGATTTTTCGTTGTTGGAATCGGCCGCCGCGGCAGTTCAGGAAGGATTTGTGCTGCCGGACAATCATGCGCCGTTTCGGCCGGAACCGGAGGCGTGCCCAAACGACGGTTCGTTGCCGATGTCGTTGACGAGCCCGGTGGAGACAGTGGCATCCTATTGGGAGCCGATGATCAGGATCTACGGGATAACCAGAGTCTCCGGGCTGAACGTAACCAGCGTCGACTTCTCCGAAACGGAACTGGAACCCCTGGGCGAGGCATTGCAGGCTCTGGCGAGCGGTCAGGGGCGGTTCGACATGGTCATCATACAGCGCTTAGCCAACCGCCGTTTCCGCCTGGTGCTCTTTGACCGCGACGGGGTGTCGGGTTCGGTCTTGCCGCTGTCGGCGAGGACCGATCGCGGCAGCTATGAACTGCTCACCCTGCACGGCCCACATTTTCAGGATCGCTATGGCGTTGCCCATGCGGCCGTCAGCTCGCTGCACAACCATGGGGTTCTTGTGAGGGCGGTCGGTTGTACCGGTTCCAGCATTTATCTGGTCGTCCCGGCGCAGACCGGCGATATGGCGGCCCGAGCGTTGACGGACGTCTTTATCGTGCCGAAGGTATGAACAGACGAGGTGACCGTTGTGCCGGCCGAACTGAAGGGGAGCTTGAAAGCAGAGCGGGACGCAGGTTTGTCCGTAAATGACCGAGCGGTGCAGCCATGACTATCCATCCTGAAGAAATGCGCTGGCGACTCCGGGTCTTTGACTCGCTGTCGTTTCCCACCCGCGTGCTGCGGCCCGACGGTACCATCGTCGCCGTCAACGATGTCTTTTTGCAGGTCAACCGGGACCTGGCCGAGAATATCGTCGGCACTACCTGTATCGAGGCCAATCGTCGCCACTTCCCCAACCAGACCTTTCCCTGCATGAACAACCGGGAGTGCCCGCTGTGCCGTGCCGTGGACAGCAAGGCCGGTCAGTAGGTGCTGCTCCACACCGTTGACGCGCACGGTGATGAGCGCTGGGAAGACCGGGTCTTTTCGCCGATTCTCGATGATGATGGCCGGGTCGGTTACGTGATCGAGAGCATCCGCGATGTGACCAGCGTCAAGCGCTTGGAAAAGCTCTATAGCGATATGCGGGAGTTGATCGACAAGGTGGTGCAGAGTTCGGTCAGCGGGATCATCGCCGCCAACCGTTCGGGCGACATCATCCTGGCCAATAAGGCGGCCGAGGAATTATTCGGTTATACCTCCGATGAGGTCGGCGAGGTCTCCATCGAAGATTTCTATCCCGCAGGGGTCGCCCGGGAGATCATGCGGAAACTGCGCGACGAGCGGCTCGGGGGCCGGGGTAAGCTGCCCATTACCCGGGTCGATATCGTCAACAAGGCCGGTACGCGGATCCCGGTGGAAATGACCGCAGCCATTATCTACGAAAATGGTGAGGAGGTCGCTTCCGCAGGGATCTTCAACGATCTGCGCGAGAAACTGGCGGTCGAACGGAAACTGCAGGAGGCCCAGGCCAAAATCGGCCAGACCGAGAAAATGGCCTCCCTCGGCCGGCTAGCCGCCGGTGTCGCTCACGAGATCAACAACCCGTTGACCAGTATCCTGCTGTACGGTTCGATGATGCGGGAAAAGCTCGAGAAGGATCATCCGCTCAGCCAGAATCTCGACTACATCCTCGAGGATGCCGATCGCTGCCGGGAGATCGTCAAGAACCTGCTTGCCTACAGCCGTCAATCGAGCGCCTCTAAAGAAATCTTCGCTTTCAACAGCCTGGTTACCGACAGCCTGCGGCTGATTCACGATCAGCGTTTGTTAATGAACGTCGAAGTAGTCAAGGTGCTGACCGATGAGGAATTGCTGGTGCGGGCCGACAAGAACCAGATCTGTCAGGTGGTCATCAACCTGATTATGAACGCCGTCGACGCGATGGAAGAAAAAGGGGTGTTAACTCTGGCAACCGCCAAGGATGAGGATGCCGGGACGGCGGTACTGACCGTCACCGATACCGGCGGCGGCATTCCGCAGGAGAACTTGTCCAAGATTTTCGACCCGTTTTTCACCACCAAGGACCTGGGCAAGGGAACCGGCCTCGGGCTGAGCATGGCCTACGGGGTCATGGAAGAGAACCAAGGGCTCATCTACGTCAAAGAGACCGGCCCCGACGGTACCAGCTTCGCCCTGGAGCTGCCGTATGTCACCGTATCCAGCAATGAGATTTACGAATCCATCGGCTAACCCCCCCATTAAGAGGAGCAGTCCATGAAAGAAGCAGTACCGGTAGTCGAAGAGCCCGGACGTTCTAAGATTCTCGTGGTGGACGATGAGCCCCGCATTCGTGACGCCTGCCGGATGGTGCTCAGCGAAGAGGGGTTCGAGGTAGCCCTGGCTGCCGACGGCAACGAGGGTGTGCAGATGATTCGCGAGGAGCACTTCGACGTAATCCTGGTCGATCTGATGATGCCGGTGCTCTCCGGCTTCGAGGTGCTTTCCTACGTGCGGGAATCCCATCCCGATACAGTGGTCATCGTCATCACCGGCTACGCGACGCTGGAGCATTCGATCAATGCGATGAAGCGCGGCGCCTTTGATTTTATCCCGAAACCGTTCACCCCCGACCAGCTGCGGGCTGTGGTGGCCAAGGCGATCAAGTACAACCGGGCTCTGCAGGATATCGCCGATACCAATTCCCGATTGAAGACCATGGTCAATCGCCTCACCGACGGGGTCATGGCATCCGATCGGGACAAGAAGGTGGTGCTCGCCAACCCTGCCTTTCTCCATTTGATCGACTATCACGGTGAACCGGTGCGCGGCCGCGTTGTCACCGATTTCGATATCGGTGAGCAATTGCTGACAATGATCGACCAGGCGCTGGTCATGCCGGACGACACCTTCACCGAACTGACCGCAGAAATCACTCGTACCGGTGTCGGTGGAGAGCGGATCGTGCGGGCTACCTGCGTACCGTTTCGCGGGCGGAACGGCGTAACCATCGGGACCATCACGGTGCTCAACGATATCACGGCGCTCAAGGAGTTCGACCGGATTCGCTCCGACTTCGTGTCGATGGTCTGTCATGAAGTACGCAGCCCGATGAATTCGATGATGATGCAGCTCAAGGTGGTTCTCGACGGCCTGGCCGGTGAGCTCAGCACCAAGCAGCGCGAGATCCTGGAGCGTGTTTCCGAGAAAATGAACGGTTTGACAACAATGGTCTCGGAGTTGCTCGACCTGTCGCGGCTCGAGTCCGGGTTGATTGCCAGTGAAAAATCAGCGGTGAACATGGCTGAGCTGTTTCGCGAGCAAGTCGCTTTCCACGAGGCCAATGGTGCCAGAAAAGAGATCACCCTGACGCTCGACGTCCCTGAGTCGCTGCCGCCGGTGCTGGCTAACCAGCGGAGCATGGAAGAGGTGGTCACCAACCTGATCACCAATGCCATCAAGTATTCTCCGGAAGGCAGTACGGTCAAGCTTGTCGCCCGAATCGAAAACGAGTATCTACAGTTTTCGGTCCAAGACAACGGTTACGGCATTCCTGAAGAGGACCTGAAGCGGATCTTCGATCGTTTCTATCGGGTAAACGACGAGAACACCAGGGCCATCGTCGGTACCGGGCTTGGCCTGGCCATCGTCAAGAGCATTGTCGACGCCCATCACGGCAGCATCAAGGTCACCAGTATGCCGGGTAGCGGCAGTACGTTTACCGTTCTTCTGCCGCTGGCCGATATCTGAGACGACCGTCTTCTTCTTTGTCGTAGGGTGTGCTTTCGGGAGACCGGTGGCAAGATTGTCTTCGGGCCCGGGAAACAGCTTGCCGTTTGCTGCCGACCCAGCTAGCCTGTCAGTGGTGATAAACGGGAAAATATCGTAGCGCTGCCGGGAAGAGCAGGCAAAGTTCGCAGAGTATGGTATAAGGCCGCCTGCCGCAGCTGTGGCGATTGTGTCGTACTGCGGGCCCGGGAAACTGGAATGACGGATGGCGCCGGCCGATAGGCAAGCCGTGTGAGTGATTATCGATGAGGCGTATATGAAAGTTGGCATAATGGGCTTGCCGCAGACCGGCAAGAAGACATTGTTTCAGGTCCTGACCGGCAGCAGCCTTCCGGAACAGGCCGGGACAGGAAAGGCGATTCCGGGGACTGCCGAGATTCACGATGACCGGTTCGACCGACTCGTTGAACTCTACGGTCCGAAAAAAGAGGCTCGGGCCAGGATCGATCTGGTGCTGCTGCCGAAGATGGAGCAGGAATCTATCGCCCGCGGTGATATTTTCCGCGATATCAGCGATGTCGACGCCCTCTGTCACGTGGTACGGGCCTTTGGCGACGAGTCCATCTATCACGCGTCCGGTTCGGTCGATCCCCTTCGTGACGTAGAGATGGTCAATGCGGAACTGCTGATGCACGACCAGATATTCGTCGAAAAGCGTATCGAACGACTGGAGACGAGTATCAAGAAAATCAAGGACGAGCGACAGCTCAAGGAACTGGAGCTAATGCAGCGTATTCAAGGCCACCTTGAAGCGGAAAAACCGTTGCGCCTGCTGTCGTTCTCCGATGATGAGGATCTGTTGATCCGCAGTTACCCGCTGATTACCCGCAAGGAGCTGATTCTTGTTTTCAATGTCGATGAAGACGGCCTTGGCGATCACTCTCTGCTCGATCAGGTCGCTGAGCGGTGCTTGCAGGAAAAAATGGAGGCGATGATCGTTTCGGCCAAGGTTGAGGCGGAGATTGTACTGCTCGACAGCGAGGAGGAGCGGCGCGAGTTTCTCGATGATCTCGGCATCTCTGAATCGGCGCTGGAAATGCTGACCAAACTCTGTCTGCAGGCGCTCGGCCGCATCTCCTTTTTCACCGTCGGGAAGGACGAAGTCAGGCAATGGCTGGTCCGGGTCGGTGCTTCGGCGCCGGTCGCCGCCGGGGTCATCCATTCCGATCTGCAGAAGGGCTTCATTCGAGCCGAGGTGATGAAGTATGATGAGTTGATGGCCTGTGGCAGCGAGGCCGAGTTGAAAAAAGCGGGCAAGATGTACGTGCAGGGCAAGGATTACGTTGTTGTCGACGGCGATATTCTCAATATTCGTTTCAATGTCTGATGAGCGGCTTCTTGCGTGGGGTGTCCGGTACATTCCCGGAGCCGTAACCTTCGTCCTGGGGTGTTTGCTGACGGTCTCTGCGTTGTCCACGGGCGCTTCGGCCGAGTCCCGGCAGCAATGCGCCGAGCTGGCAGGGCAATGGATCAACGAGCTCGATCGTGATGACCGGATATTGGTCGTTCGCCGCACCCGGGATCAGTGTCTCGGCGCCGCCCGTTGGATGAGGCAGCAGACGATGGACGGCAGCGAGCAGGTTAAACGGCAGATCTGCCAGGACCTGGTATTGATCTGGGCCTTCAAGGAGTGCGAATATCGGCGTGATTATATCGATCGGCGCACCTATGCTCCTTGCATGGCCTGGTCCAGAGAGATGCATCGTCGCTGCCTCGCCGACGATCTGGCCTGGTTCGAGGCCGCTGCCGATGTCGATACCAGCGATCGGTAAGGGGTTCCGGCACGTTTCCGGGAAATGAGTCAGAGAAAACAACGACAGGATGGTTTTATATGAAGATCAGTTCCTCGGGCTGGCCGGTCCTGCCTCCAGCTGCTGCGCTGCGGCCTGATCGGCTGGCCTCCGAGGCCGGCAGACAGGCCATCCATGGCCTGGCCGCCGGCTGCGGACGTCCTGTCCGCAG
>JAZBPM010000321.1:0-2150 GCA_036351615.1 Desulfofustis sp. | reverse complement strand
CGCATGGAGTGGCGCTACGACATCGCCGCCCACCGGGTGATTGCCATGGACGTCGGCCATCTGTGCCAGAATCTCTACCTGGCCTGCGCCGCAATCGGTTCCGGCACCTGCGCGATTGCCGCCTATCACCAGGAGCAGATGGATGTCCTGCTCAAGGTCGACGGCGAAGACGAATTCACCATCTACCTGGCTCCCGTCGGCAAGATAGCAGTCTAAGGGAGGCTTTTGATGAAGGTCAAAATCGGTCTGATCAGTGACGTTCATGCTACTGCCGAGCCCTTGCAGGAGGCTCTGCGGATCTTCCGCGAAGCGCGCGTCGAAGCGATTCTCTGCGCCGGTGATATCGCCGGCTACGGCAGGCACCTCGAGCAGACCGTGGCCTTGTTGATCAAAAGCAGCTGTCGCGCCATCGTTGGCAACCACGACCTGTGGCACCTGAGCTATTTGGAGGATGAAAATCATTTCAACGGGCCAGTCGAAGGATATCTGCGCAGTCTTTACCGAACCGAGAAGTTTGTTTTCGCCGGGAAAACCCTCTACATGGTCCATGCCAGCCCGCCCGATTCGCTATTGAACGGCATCCGGCTTCTCGATGAGGAAGGCGCCCTGATCAGCGAGCAAGCGGCCGACTGGAGAGCCGTTCTTGAAGGGGAGCCCTATGATGTCCTGGTCGTCGGCCATACCCACCAGGTCTTTGCCGAACAATTGGGCGATGTCCTGGTGATTAATCCCGGCAGCACCCTTTTCAACCACACCTGCGCAATCCTCACCCTGCCCGATATGGAGGTGCGGTTCATACCCTTGTCCGGTAAGAAACCGTTGCTGTCATGGAATTGGGGGATGTTACAGAAACCGTGACGTGTTCCGTAGCTTTTAGCCCGGATATTGCCAGGCCGCGATACCGAGCAACAGCCAGCCGAGCAGGAAGGCAATCCCGCCAAACGGGGTGATCATGCCGAGCGGCTTGATACCGGTCAGAACCAGCAGATACAGGGAACCGGAGAAAAGCACGCTACCGAGCAGGATCGCCCAACCGGCGTTGCGGGCCGTGGCGGCCTCCGGCATCAGGTGACAGAGGACCCCGATCAGCAACAGGCCCAGGGCATGAACCAGGTGGTACAGGACCCCGGTCTGCCAGACGGCGAGCATCTCCGGCGTCACTCTGGCCTTCAGTCCGTGGGCACCGAATGCGCCAAGCCCGACACCAAGAAGAGCACTCAGACTGCCCAGAACAACAAAGATTTTCATCATCGCCCCCTGTTTTGCCACGAATCAAATCTGCAAAAGCGGATCACATAAGTCATACCATTCTAACCTAAAGTCCGGTTGACGCAAAGGCAGGCTTGCTCACCCGGCCATCAGGAGCACCGGCACAGGTAGTCGGCAACCTTGCTTTTTGAAACCTTCATCAAGCCGCACATCAGGGCGAAGGAAATCTCGTCAAGCCCATAGCTTTCGCACAGGTCTTCGGTCATCTTCATCCAGAGGTGTGCGGTCATCTCGGCATCAGCCAGGGCGCGGTGGAAGGGACCTTCAGTGTACAGCCCCCTGTAGCGCACCAGGGTTTCCAGTTTGTGGTTGGGCGCGTCAGGATAGATACGTCGCGCGGTCAGCATCGAACAGCCGAACTCCTGGCTGCGCCGGGCGCCGATCCGTCGGAACTCGGCATCAAGAAAGCGGCGGTCGAATGATGCATTGTGCGCCACCAGTGGATGATCGCCGATGAAACGTGAGAAATCTCGCATCACCCTGTCAGCCTTTGGCGCCGACTCGACCATCTGGTTGGTGATCCCGGTGAAGGATTCGATGAAGCTGTTGACCCGGACGCCGGGGTTCATCAGGCTCTGGAAACGGTCGACGACCTCACCTTGCCGCAACATCACGGCACCGATCTCGATCGCCCGGTCACCGTGATCGGGCGAGATACCGCTGGTTTCAAAGTCGAGGACGACAATCGTTTCGGCGGACATTGTAATCATGGCAGACGCTGGCACCTTAAACCCTGGCCAGGAACTTGTCGAGTTGATTGGCGAAGGCCTGTCGATCAGAAGCGTTCAGGGCTGACGGGCCACCGGTATCGATGCCGCAGCCGCGGAGTTCGTCGAGCATGTTGCGCACGGCAAGGCGTTCCTGGATATTGTCCCGGGTGT
>JAZBPM010000320.1:0-2571 GCA_036351615.1 Desulfofustis sp. | reverse complement strand
AGTTGACAAATGGCTCACCATTTGTCAACTTGTCAAGCCTGACCCCGCTTTTCCTTACACCCGAAAATACTCCCGATACCACTGCACGAATTTCTCGATCCCGTACTCCAGCGATGTGGCTGGACGATAGTCGAAATCGCGGACCAGATCGTCGACGTCGGCAAACGTGGCCGGTACATCCCCGGGTTGCATCGGCAGCAGGTTCTTTTCCGCCTTTCTGCCGAGGCAGTCTTCCAGGACCTCGATATAACGCAGCAGTTTTTCCTTGTTGTTGTTGCCGATATTGTATACCCGATACGGGCAATAGGAGGTGGCCGGATCGGGACTGTCGCCGGACCACTCGGGATCAGCCGACGGCACCGAGGCGATAACTCGGACAACGCCTTCGACGATATCATCGACATAGGTGAAATCGCGCTCCATATTGCCGTAATTGAAGACATCGATCGGCTCTCCGGCGAGAATCGCCTTGGTAAAGAGAAACAACGCCATGTCCGGGCGACCCCACGGCCCGTAAACGGTGAAGAAGCGCAGTCCGGTGGTCGGCAGGTTGTAAAGATGGCTGTAGGTGTGGGCCATCAACTCATTGGCCTTCTTCGAGGCTGCGTACAGAGAGACCGGATGATCGACATTGTCATGCACCGAAAACGGCATCCGCGTATTGGCTCCGTACACCGACGACGACGACGCATAAACGAAATGCTTAACCCCGCCGTGCCGGCAGCCTTCGAGGATATTGACGAATCCGACCAGATTGGTGTCGACGTAGGAATGCGGGTTGATCAGGGAGTAGCGCACTCCGGCCTGGGCAGCCAGATTGACGACGACATCGAAGCGATAGCGCTCGAATAATTGCTGCATGCCCGACCGATCGGCAATGTCGAGATTCTCGTGGACGAACAACTCGCCCTCGGCCAAGGCGGCCATTCTGTCGCGCTTGAGCTGCGGATCATAATAGTCGTTGAGGTTATCCAGACCGACGACCCGAATACCGGCTCCTGTCAGTCGCTGCGTAAGATGGGCGCCGATGAAGCCGGCCGCTCCGGTAACAAGGATTGTTTTCATAAGTCCAACGCTTTGAGGTGATAGAGAAAATCCCCTGACGGATCTCGCCAGGGGATGATGAGCGGGTGTATTCTTGGGGATCGATCAGTCGTCGAAATCGCCCTGCGGTCCTTTGTCGCTGTCGAGCAATTGCGCCTTCTCAACAATCTTCTCTTTCGTCCAGTCGGCCGGATCTTCAAGCCGCTCGGCGGCCGTGCCGATATCATACGAACCGGCGTCGGCGAGGAGTTCCATGGCCAGCGGTGCGGTATCGCCGGCGTTAAACACCGACACCAGCATCTGGTAAACGAATTCCTCGACCCGCTTGCTCATCCGGTCGCGGATCTCCCGGGGCTGGGACATCAGCCAGTTGTCGATGGGCAGGTTGAGTTTCTTGAAATTGCCGCCCCGCCAGCCGTTTTTCTCAGCGAGCGCCACCATCTTATCCCAGACCTCGGCGGTAACCCCGGCATCGGCCACCTTACGGAAGCTGCCGTCTTCGTTCATCAAGGCATTGCCGTAATCGTTCACCTCGACACCCCAGGACACCATCTGCAACGCGGTTGCTACATTAGCCTTGGTGGTGTTGGTCTGTGACGCGATGGCCCGGAGCCGCTCCGAACTGTTGCCCGAGGTTCCATGCTGTGCCCCGGCGACACCGTAGGGTTTGAGATGTTCATGAATCCGGGCTGTCAATTCCACCTGGATGCCTTCACCGCTGGCCTCGATCCCATGTGCCGAACCGTTGTTCAGCGCGATCCAGTTCGGAAAGATATCGTGCGCATTGAGACCTTTGATCAGGAAGCCGGCATCCTCGACGGTCGACAACCCTTCTGCACCCTTGATTTCACCTACTTCGGTCTCAAGCCCGGCCCAGGATGGAACGAACGGGTTGAGTTCGAGATTGGCGAGCAGGTTGCGATCGTCCGGCATGTGCGAAGCATCGATGGCAATCGAAGTGATGCCCGCATCGAACAGGGTCGGAATCTCGATCTTGGCAGCGGCGACATCTTCAGGTGATTTGAGACCGTAGTGATCGGCATGAACCGCAACGGGGATGGTAATACCAAGCTCGTTACAGGCACCATCGACCAGCCGGGCAAGATTCCAGAAATTGACCGGACAATAGGTCGATTCCGATTTGGCGATCTCAATAATCAAAGCGGCGTTGGCTCGCTGGGCGGCCTGCAGCGCTCCCCTGATTACCAGGTAGTTTCTGCCGTTGGCGGCCATCGTCATCGCCTTGCCCTTACGACGGAGTGCCTGGTCGATCACCTTACCGCTGACCAGAAGCGCCCGCGAATGCGGAAACAATTTCTTGATCGTCGGCGGGCGGCCGACAGCAAGTGCCTTTTCAAACAGCGTCTGCGCAGTCATGACTCCCTCCCCTTGCTCATTCATAAATCACCGGTGTTAAAACGTGTCATCCGGTATCGGCAGCGATCCTCGTACTTCGTCTCGCTGCTGGCACCGCGCGTTTTTGGCCCGACCGCAGATCTGCGGCAACGGGCGTCACCGGTATTCACT
>JAZBPM010000319.1:0-4493 GCA_036351615.1 Desulfofustis sp. | reverse complement strand
TCCGCATGCAAGAGAAACTGGTCGGACAGGGGTTCTCAGATCCGCATTTTCGGCTTGGTCATACCTATTACACCGACCTGGAGAGGAAAAAGGCACTGATGCGGAAGAAACGATCATGAACCTTAGTTTGACACGCCCATCGAATGTTTTGCCCCTCGATCCTGTTGGAGCAAAATTTGTTGTTGAAAGGTTGAGGCATTCCTTTACCACGGAAAGTAGTGAGTCGGTCCCGGTCATCGGCGACGTGAACTTTTCCGTCAAATCTTTTGAATTCGTAGCGGTTATCGGTCCCAGTGGCTGTGGGAAAAGTACCCTGCTGAACATCATGTCGGGTTTGCTGCGACCACAGGAAGGATCGGTCACTCTCGATGGGCAAACCGTAGACAGCATTACCTCGAGAATTGGCTATATATCACAGTCGGATAGCCTTCTTCCCTGGCGTACAACATTGACAAATGTTGAACTCGGCCTGGAACTGAGAAGTGTAGCGAAACAGGAGCGGCGGGACAAGGCTCTGGCACTCATCCGCCAGGCGGATCTTTCCGGTTTCGAGAACGCCTATCCTTATCAGTTGTCAGGTGGAATGCGCAAGCGGGTCGACATTATCAAGGTTCTGGCCATGGATCCAGAAATCATCTTCATGGATGAGCCTTTTGCCTCACTGGATGTCTTTACTCGCGAAATGCTGCAAACCTACATCCTCTCGCTTTGGCAAACAAGCCGGAGGACCGTCCTGTTCATCACCCATGACCTGACAGAAGCGATTATGCTGTCAGATCGTGTGATAATTCTTACTAAACGACCTGCACGGGTTAAATCGGAGCACGTCATCACCCTGCCACGGCCAAGGAAACCGTCAGATCTGCGCTTTAATCCCGACTTCATTCACCTGCACAAACGTATCTGGGACGATCTGAAGGACGAAGTGGATTTCCAAGAAAAATCATGAAAATCATCGGAATCGAAGCTCGCGGCAATACCATGCAGGTTATCCTGCGCGTCACCCTCTTCCTGGCTCTGCTTGCGGGATGGGAGTTACTTGCCGTCACCGGCCTGATCAATCCATTCTACAGCAGTCAACCCAGCCATGTCCTGATGGATATTCCTGTCTTTTATTCCAGCGGTGACATGCTGAAGCACACCGGAGTGACCTTGGCCGAAGCGATGTGGGGGCTTCTCATCGGAACAGTGTCCGGGATTGCCATCGCCTTTCTTCTTGGTCTCTTTGATTTTTTCGGCAAGGTGGTAGAGCCTTTCATCACCGCCCTTTATGGCATACCCAAGCTGGCTCTGGCGCCGATTTTCGTTCTCTGGTTTGGGCTCGGCATTGAGTCAAAGGTTATCATGTCCGCTCTATTGGTATTTTTTCTCGTTTTTTTCAGCACCTACGGTGGAATCAAAAGTGTCGACAGGAATATTCTCACCTCTGTGCGGCTCATGGGTGCAACCCGGGGACAAATTGTTGTCAAGGTGATTTTGCCATCTTCTGTCCCCTGGATTCTCGCAGGCGTTCGCGGGGGGTTGGGTGCGTCATTGATCGGGGCCATTGTTGGCGAATACATGGGTGCAAGCGCTGGACTGGGGTGGGTGATCTCTTACGCCACCTCATTTTTCAAGGTGGACCGGGTTATGTCCTGTATTTTTATATTGTTTGTCATTGGTATCGTCTTCAACATGGTGTTGAAGCACGTTGAAAAAACGTTGCTGAAATGGCGGCCACCGCTGGATTACAGCGGTACTTTATAGCATTCTGACCACCGAAATCAGCAGTCGATGCATGAATCACTCATCAATTTGGGAGGAAGTTACCGATGAAGAGAGTTACGAACTGGCTTACCGTGGCGGCGGTCACCTTGTTGATGCTGACCCAAGGAGCCGGTGCTGCCGAGAACAGTCAGCCCGAGAAACTGACCCCTCTTACCGTTGCCGAATTGCGCAGCGAGTTCTGGCTTCCTGCCTATCTTGCTGAAACGCTAGGGTTTTACCAGGAGGAGGGACTTGAGGTAAAATTTATCACCACGAAAGACGGTCCGGTGGCATTTCAGGGCATGCATGCCGGTAGTGCGGACCTAACCATGCTCAGCACGGAACCGGTTCTCAGGGCTCAGGCCAAAGGCCTTGAATCCATAATCTTCATGGCATTCCTCACCAATAAGCCGTACATGTTTGTTGGCTCGCCAGCCATCAAAGATGTGACGCAATTGAAAGGCAAGACGATATTTGCCGGTGCCCCTGGTTCTGCTCCTCACTCTTTCGCCTTGTCTATTCTGGAAAAAGCGGGGATGAAAGACACCGACGTCAACTGGGCGCAAATGGAATACGGAGCGTCGTTGGCAGCGCTCGAGAAAGGCCATATCGATGCCTCCTATATTCGCTCCACCGTCAAAGATGAAGTCGCGGCAATAGGGGCCAATATCCTGGTTGATGTCTCGGATCCGGCCAAACACGAGGAGATCTACGGTACATCCCGGTATGAATCAACCATTGTTACCGGTACCAAGAAATTTGTCAGGGAGAATCCTGAAACCATTCAGAAATTTGCCAATGCAGTCGTGCGGGCAATGATCTGGCTCAACGAAAACAGCAACGAAGCTGCCGCTGAAAAGGCTCTGCCCATGTTTCCGGCCGGAAACATGGGGGCAGACGCAATCGGCTTCCTCCGTCCGTCACTGTCAGTTGATGGTTTGATCACACCGGAAGGGCATGAAACCATAGTCGCTTTCTGCCGGGAACAAGGCATTATTGATCGGGATATTCCCTACGACGAAATCAATGACATGTCCTTTGTCCAGAAAGCCTACGAGAAGTATAAATAGCAATGGACAGAAGCAAGAGAAAGGGCCGTTTCTTCTGAGAAACGATCCTTTCTCTTGCAAAAAGGAAATGCCCGCTTCGATTAACCTTATCCGGATGAGTATAAGGAAGTTCATCCCGATTGAATACCGGGGGAAACCCATCGATCTCTTTTTTACGAGTGACGTTCTTCCTTCCAAGGGTCGGCCGAGTTGCTGTACCCACTGCTTTCCCAGAATCCAGGCTCGTCGCGAGCGGTGACTTTTATTGCCTCCAGCCACTTGGCGCTCTTGTAAAAGTAACGATCGGGGATCAGGGCCCGAACCGGAGCTCCATGGTCACGCGGCAGTTCCTCGCCAAAGAAACGGTGAGCGATGAGCACGTTGTCTTTTTGCGCTTCGCTGATCGGTACGTTGCTCGTGTAACCTTCCGCGGCCTCGAAAATGATGAAGCTGCCGCTTTTCCCAGGTTTCACCCTGTCCATGATCGTCGCCAGCCGCACCCCTGTCCAGCTGGAATCTAGAAGCGTCCATCCGGTAACACAGTGAACATCACAGATAACGTGAACCTGCTCCATAGCGAGTAGTTCATCATAGGAAAGCACAAGCGGGTTTTCAACCTCGCCGTAAACGCGCATTTTCCAGTTTTCAACCGTTGCGGTCCCGGCCGTGCCGCCCATAGCGATTATCCTTTCCACCGCATGCTGACCAGGGGGCAGACGGGGCCTGCCATCCGGTCGGATGCTGCCTGCCAGTTCGATTTGCTTTGCGTCCGCGAGTTTCATGAATGTCCCAGGTAATCCTATGCTCACGATGGTGCCGCCTGCTGCAGCAAGGAAGGTGCGCCTTGAAAGCTTCATGTCGTTGTGTTTCATGTTACCTCCCGTTCACATTCTGTGTTGAGAGTGATTGGGCTATTACTTTGAAGTAGTAATAATCAAGGTCTTGTCAAGGACAGCACCGAACGGGTCTATCCGATGCCAAGGCCACCATCCTGCCGGAAGGTGTGTTTCTACTATTCTTCAGAGCAACCACCGGTCAGCGTGCCATTTCTCACCCTCAATGGAAGCGGCCACGGGCTGGTCAACAGAGTAAGCTGAATCCCAACCGCCGAGAGCCGGTGAAGAGACGGCATCGGTTCAGGTCGGCATGACAGGGGCCTTGTACAAACCGGTGCGCCAGCGCTTGGGCCAGGCCTCAATGCCACAGGCAGCGCCCAACAGCGCACCGAGAACCGCACCACGGCCGCAATTGTCACCGCCGCACATGGTGTTGGCGATCAAAGCCTCTGCCGGCCGGTCGTGATACTTGGCGGCCAGATAGAGGGTCGCGGGCAGCGCTTGATCAAGGTAGCAGGCCGAAGAAAAATGTCTGCCGATGACCACGTGATCCGGGTAATCGAGTAGCTCAAAAAGTGAAATACCTGCACGCTCGTTCCTGCCCGGCGGCAGATTTTCGTGGAGAGCTTCGATCATTGGCGTGCCATGCAAAAGGACAATAAGCAGCTGGCACACAAGCGCGGCCGCCCTGCTCATCAGTGGACCACCATGGGTCAGAGCCAGATGCTCCTGGCTCACTTTGCTGGCGTAATCGGGTGAGTTCGAAAAGGAGATGGTCAAGGGAAGCATCAGCGTCAAGCCGCCGATGTGGTGTTCGTCCTTTCTGCCGCATTGTTCTGGCTCAACACCACGGCTGAAATTG
>JAZBPM010000318.1:0-2892 GCA_036351615.1 Desulfofustis sp. | reverse complement strand
GCCGCGTTCCCGATCCCAGAGGTCATCAGAGGCATCAACGCCTTCACCCTCGGCGCCCGGGCCGTGAATCCCGAGGCCACCGTCCGGGTCGTCTGGACCAAGACCTGGTACGATCCGGCCACCGAGAAAGAGGCGGCCAAATCGCTGCTCGACGTCGGTGCCGATGTTATTGCCCAGCATCAGGACTCTCCCGGACCGCAGGAAGCAGCCCAGGAGAAAGGTGTTTATTCCGTCGGCTATAACAGCGACATGACCCAGTTTGCCCCGAAGGCCCACCTGACCGCCCCGATTTGGAACTGGGGGCCGTTTTATGTCGAGACCGTCAAGCAGGTCATGGACGGCAGCTGGCAGTCGGCTTCGGTCTGGCCGGGCTTGGCAGAGGGGATCGTCGACTTGTCGCCGATCAGTGATGTCGTGCCGCAGGAGGTTCGCGACCAGGTAATGGCCAAGAAGGCGGCGATCATCGCCGGCGAAGAAGTCTTTACCGGTCCGATCAACGATCAGAGCGGTGCGGAAAAAGTTGCTGCCGGAACGGCCATGACTGATGAAGAACTGCTCGGCATGACCTGGTTTGTGCAGGGAGTCATCGGTACCACTGAATAATCATAGCGAGATTCGGCCGGCATCCCGTTCGGAGCCGGCCCGGATCCAGGTCGGTGTCGATACATGGCCCTGATACGGATCGTCAAACGACAGGAGCCCCTTGGTTGGGGCTCCTGTTTTGTTTTAATCGCGGCGGTGGCGCTCTCCGTGCTGCTCGGCGGAGCTATCCTGGCAATCGGCGGAACGCCGCCCGTGCATGGAATCGTCACGCTCTTTCAGGGGGCGTTCGGATCCCGCTGGGCGCTGGAAGATGCACTGATCAAGGCAACGCCGATATTCCTCTGTTCGCTCGGGGTGGCCGTCGCCTTCCGGCTGCAGGTCTGGAACATCGGTGCCGAGGGACAATACGCGATGGGCGCGGTCGGTGCCACCTGGATCGCCCTGTCCTTTCCCGGTGCCCCGGCCTGGCTGCTGCTGCCGGGCATGATAGCTGCAGCGATGGCCGCCGGCGGGTGCTGGGGCTTTATTCCCGGCTTTCTGAGGCAGCGGCTCAGGACCAACGAGATCATCGCCACGCTGATGATGAACTATATCGCCATCCTCTTTCTCGATTACCTGGTCTATGGTGTCTGGAAAGATCCGGCGAGTTTCGGCTTTCCAATGACTCCGGTCTTTTCAGACCAAGCCATCATCGGGCGGATCGGCTCCACCAGTTTCAGCTGGGGGCTGACCCATTGCTTGCTGCTCGGCGTTGCCGTCTGGGCATTTATGCGCTTCACCCGGCTTGGTTATGAAATCAAGGTCGGCGGCGACAACGTCCGGGCGGCGCGTTATGCCGGCATCCCGTATGATCGACTGGTCATGCTGGTGATGGCGCTGAGTGGCGCCCTGGCCGGTTGGGCCGGCTTTCTCGAGGCATCGTCGACGATCAACCGGTTGCAGCCGAGCATCATGGCCGGTTATGGCTACACCGCCATTGTCGTCGCCTGGCTGGCCCGTCTCAACCCGCTGGCCATCGGTGTGGCCGCCTTTTTGCTGGCCGGACTGCGGGTCGGGGTAGAAGGATTGCAGCTCGATCTGCAGGTTCCGGCCGCCTTCGGCGGTATGATCGAGGGATTGATCCTGCTGACCGTTTTGGCCGGCGGGCTGTTCACCAGGTATCGGTTTGCCTTCAAGCGGAGGCTGCCGTGAACTACGAGATCCTGATCCCGTTGCTGGCCGCCGCCGTTCAATTCAGCGGGCCATTCTCCAGGTGTCTGTTTGCCTGTAATCGGAGACAGCCGTGAACTACGAGATCCTGATCCCGTTGCTGGCCGCCGCCGTACAGTCCGGTACGCCGATCCTCTTTGCGACGCTCGGGGAAATCTTTACGGAACGTACCGGTATCCTCAACCTCGGTGTCGAAGGAATCATGATCGTCGGTGCGCTGAGCGGCTTTCTCGTCGCCAAGATCACCGGCAATCCGGCTGTGGCGTTCTTTGCCGCCGGCCTTGCAGGCGCTGCCGCCGCCTCGCTGCATGGTATCGTCTGTATTATTTTCCAGGGTAACCAGGTGGTGTCCGGGCTGGCGTTGACCATCCTCGGCGTCGGCTTTGCCAACTATCTCGGTGCGGCCTATGTCGGCCAGGCGGCCCCGGGCTTCGATCCGCTATCGATCCCGCTGTTGTCCCAGATTCCGATACTCGGGCCGATTTTCTTCCGGCAGGACCTGCTCGTCTACCTCACTTACCTGATTCCACCGCTGATGTGGCTGTTTCTCTACCAGACCAGATACGGCCTCAGCCTGCGTGCCGCTGGTGAGAATCCGGCGGCGGCAATTGCCGCCGGGGTCAACGTCGTGGCTTGCCGGTTTGTCGGGGTACTGGTCGGCGGGTTTTTCATCGGTTTGGGCGGGGCCTACCTGTCGCTCGCTTACACCCATCTGTGGACCAATAATTTGACCGGTGGACGCGGCTGGATCGCCGTCGCACTGGTCATTTTTGCGTTCTGGCGGCCGAGTCGGGCAATCTTCGGCGCCTATCTTTTCGGCGGTGTCATGGCGCTGCAATTGCGCTTGCAGGCTTCCGGGACCCAGATCCCGTCATCCCTGCTGCTGATGCTGCCCTACGCCCTGACCATCGGTGTGTTGGTCCTGGCTTCGTGGCGCCGGGGCGGTACCGATGAGCCGGCCGCCTTGGGGCGTAATATCGAACCGGTCGATTGATCCGGTTCCAGGCAGACGGATTGAACCAATGAGCCTTTTGCAAAACTTAGATTTTCGTTCAAAATCAAGGCATGCGAAAAATTTTACCGCAGGCATATACATGATATTCCGAGGATAAAATTTTGAGCATAACGCAGAGTTTGGGC
>JAZBPM010000317.1:0-2772 GCA_036351615.1 Desulfofustis sp. | reverse complement strand
GGCGGCACGGTCGTCGTGGTCTGCGGATCGACGAGGGCGATATCGGGGATCACCATTTTGCTGACGATGGCGATTTTCACCCGGCGCCGGGTGTCCGAAATAATGGCGAATTGCGACACGTCGGCGGATGTTCCTGCCGTCGTCGGGATAAAAACGAGCGGGGGCACCGGGTTGGCTATTTCGTCCACACCTTCGAAATCGGTGATATGGCCGCCGTTGGTGGCGACGACACCGATTCCCTTGGCGCAGTCCATCGGACTTCCGCCGCCGACCGAGACGATCAAGTCGCAGCCTTCGCTGTGGTAGCGTTCGGCGCCGGCCATCACCTCGTGGTCGCGCGGATTTGGTGAGATGTCGGTAAAGGTGGCACTGGCCAGGTCGGCTTCCCGCAGGCTGGTTTCGACGCGTTCCAGCCAGCCGCTGGCCCTGATGCCCGGATCGGAAACGAGCAGGACCCGGGAAGCACCGAGATTACGAGCATGTCGCCCGGCCAACTCCAGTGACCCAACACCATAGACGATTTCCGGAACGAGGAATTTTCGCAGATTGAAAAGCAGACGCTGATCCATGGTATCCGGTTGTCGAGGTTTTGGGGCAGAAGGTCCAGTCGGCGCAAGAGCGAACGCTCATGGTGCCGGCGAGATCATGGTGCTTCGATTATATGACACACGAGGCCGGTTGAGAAGGCATTTATCGATCGCTGAGCTCCAGCCGGCGGCGACGCCTGCCGCTACCAGAAGCGCACCCGGCCGGTGTCGAGATGGACGAAATTCGAGGCGGGATAATAACCGACACCGCCGGCTTGCAGAGACCGGGCGATATCGCGAAGCCTGCTTGTTTTCAGGTCTGTCAGACGGATATCGATGGCCTGGCCCTGCAGGTGCAGGCTCTTGCTGGCGACGCCGGAGCTTTTCTGCTGCAGCATCGCGTTGGTTTTCGGCGAACGATAGCCGGAAATGACTTCGATGATACCTGAGCTGCGCCCATCTTTCTTGATGTGACAGAGCATCTCCAGCAAACGCAGATCGATCGGGCAGACCTCTCCGGTGCGATGATCGCGCAGAAAACGGTTGATTCGCCGAATTGTCCGCGGGGAGCAGGAAGAGGGGTTAAACTCGATCTGCAACCGTTCGCCGGTGTGGGTATGATAGAAAGACAGCCGTTGGCCGGCAGTTGCGGCGGCAGGGCAGGGGGCCGGCAGGCTGCCAACCAGCACCGCTCCAGCCAGCTTGGTCGCCGCGATCAGAAAGGAGCGGCGGGAGAGACGGGGCTTGGCGGCGGTTTGCGTCATTGACGTGCGCAGCGGCCTGGCATTTGTTGATTTATCTCGATTCAAGGACCTGTAATAGTTTTGTGTCGCGTTGATAAATATCGGCATTAAAATGGATCATCCCGCCTTTGTCAACCCAGGCGGTCTGATAGGTCAGATAAATCGGCAGATGCTTCCGCAGGGAAATA
Source organism: Desulfofustis sp. (assembly GCA_036351615.1). GTDB lineage: Bacteria > Desulfobacterota > Desulfobulbia > Desulfobulbales > Desulfocapsaceae > Desulfofustis. The sequence goes on along the minus strand of JAZBPM010000317.1, from coordinate 1,314 downwards.
ACCTTGCGGCGACCGCTGGCGACGATATCTTCGATGGCTGAAATGGTCCAGGTCTCATCGTTCAGCTGCAGGCAGAACAGGGCCAGGAGCAGTGGCTGACTGACCCGGATGCAGCCGTGACTGAAGGAGCGCGATGTCTGCTGAAACAGATCGCGGGCCGGGGTGTCATGCAGATAGACGTTATGATGGTTGGGAAAGACGAACTTGACCCGCCCCAATGCGTTCCACGGGCCGGGATCCTGGCGCAGCAGGTAGCGCGACATCTGCGAACGGCTGACATTGTGCCAGTCGATGGCGGTCGAGTCGAGTTCATGGGCATCCGGCTGCCAGCTCGAGAATAACCGGATGTGGCGATCGACCAGGTGGCGGGGGTCTTTTCGCAGGGCGGGCAGATCCTCGTTGCGGGCGATGCTCGGGGTGACATTCCAGAACGGATTGAAATCGAGATAGCGGATCGAGTCGGAAAAAACCGGCGTCTGGTGCTGGAACTTGCCGACGATTACCGGCAGCTCATGGACCACTTGGTTTTCTCGAACCGCTTTGAGGTGAAACGCGGCGATATTGACCATCAGATAGGTATCGCTGAGATGGTGGTCCTGCCAACGCCACCGGGCCAGATTGGCCCTGATGATGGCGGCCAGTTCGGCCGGGGTCCGGTTGAGCATGGCCAATGTTTGCGGACCGATGATCCCGTCCGTTTCGAGGCCGTGGCGGCGCTGAAATGCCCGGACGGCGGTTACCAACGGTTCATGGTAGCGTTCGGGGGCATCGGTGTAGACACCTTCGATCGAATCGGTGGCGGTCAGCCGGGAAATAATTGCGGCCAGTCGGTGGTCGCTGTCGCCCGGCCTGATCAGAGGTCCGGATGGAATGTTCGGCCAGTCCGCGGTGAGGGCCAGCTCTCGAAAATGGGCCAGCGCCTCTTTCAGGGTTGCATAGTAGCGATGCTGGGGTGGCAGGGAATCGAGATAGGCGCCGAGATCGGCCACGGAACGGGCGATACGAACAGACTGAACCGGGTCGAACCCGGTGTTGCCTGCCTCAGCGAATAGTTCCGGGTCGGCCAGGTGGAGTTTCAATTGGCCGAAGCTGATATCGTGGATGTATTTGACCAGGTTGTAGGTCAGCAGGGTGTCGAGCCGGGCCAAATCGTCCGGCCGGTTTGCGGTCCACAGGGATTCGAGCAGGGAAACTTCGTATTCTTCCGGTTCCAGCCCGTCCAGGTGGCAGCGGCGCAGTCGGTCGATGATGACGCCGGCTGCCGGTCCTGGCCCGGCAGCGCTCACCCAGAGGGGCTTGCCGCCCGTTTCCCGG
>JAZBPM010000316.1:0-9611 GCA_036351615.1 Desulfofustis sp. | reverse complement strand
TTGTTTGCGGCTATGTTTTTTATATGAAAATCGGCGGGACTGGTTTTAACCTGTCCCCCGCTCACTTTCCTAAAAATCAACCAGCCCTTCCGACCAAGATCCAGATTTACATTGTTCGTTGTAACGCCCGTCATAGGGGGATGGGAAAAAAATCGGTTGCCGGCTACCGAAAATAGAAAACGAGCCGGTGGAAAAGTCAAGCAAAAGCGGGCTTCCGGCACGTTTTCAACGTCTCGGCAGGTTTTTGGTAATTGCTGGCCAATGGTGCTATAATTCCCTGTCGCTGGAAATGGCTGCCTGGCCGACCGGCGATGATGCTTCCCGGATGTGAGGCGGTGCCGTTTGCATGAAAACCTGAGTTTGACAGATAAAGGACGTGTCTATGGCCGTATCTCTGAGCTATCAACAGGAATTGGTTGATGCCATTCCTATCCCGCTGTTTTTTTTGGATATCAACGGAGCTTTTCTCGGCTCTAACCAAGCCTTCTCGCATTTTGTCGGAAAAACCGATGACGAGGTCCGTCGCGAAGGAGTTTACTGTTTGCTGGCCGGAGAACAGGCCGATCGGCACCGGCAGCTTGACCGGACATTGCTGGACAACGGTACCATTCAGCCGTTTGAAGACGATGCTCTCGGTGCCGGGGGGCGGCGTTTTCACGTGGTGTATCGTAAGGCGCTCGTCCATGATGGCGCCGGCGAGGTAACCGGCATCGTTACGACGATGGTCGATCTTACCGATCTGAAGGCTATCGAGGAGGCCCTGGTCGCCAGTGAGTCCCAGAAAAAGGCCATCCTTGACGGCTTTCCCGGGATGATCGTGCTGTTCGATCGTGATTTGGGGGCGATCTGGGTCAATGATACGGTCCGACGGTCGGTACACATGCCGATCGGCAGACTCTGCCATGAAATTATCTGCAAGAGCGATCAGCAGTGCGCCGCTTGTGCGGTACCGAAAAGTGTTCAGAGCGGAGAGGTGAAAATCGGTATTCAGCAGATCGACCAGGGAAATAACGGTGCGTCGCTTTATTATGAGATTATCGGTACGCCGGTGAAAAACAGTTCCGGTATGGTGGAGAGCGTGATCGTCATCGCTCGTGATGTGACCGAGCGATTCAAGCTTGAAAAACAGCTCCGGCATGCCCAGAAAATGGAAGCAATCGGTACACTTGCCGGTGGTATAGCTCATGATTTCAATAATATACTGACTCCGATCATGGGGTATGCGGAAATTCTCAAACTGAAAATGCAGCAGAAAGGGTTTGCCGAGGAGTCGATGAACGAGTATCTCGGCGAGATCCTTCGTGCCGGCAAGCGCGCCAAAGGACTGGTCGAGCAGATTCTTGCCTTTTCCCGCAATACCGAACAGAAGGAAAGTCCGCAACACCTGCACCCGATTGTCAAAGAGGTGGTGAAACTGCTTCGTTCCACCTTGCCTTCGACCATTCAGATTAAACAAGATATCGACGAGAAATGCGGTCCGGTACGGGTTGACCCGGTTCAGATCCACCAGGTGCTGATCAATCTCTGCACCAACAGTGCCGACGCCATTGGTGAAGGTCATGGCGTTTTGACCGTCGCGCTGAAAAAGACGTCGCTTTCCGGGGATGAGAATGAATGGCTCGAGCTCAGCATCAGCGATACCGGCTGCGGTATGAATCGAGAACTCCGTGAGCGGATCTTTGAGCCATATTTCAGCACCAAGGAAAAAGGACGGGGTACCGGGATGGGCTTGGCGCTCGTACATAGCATCATTTCCCGGCATGACGGAAAGATCGAGGTGGAAAGCGAGGAAGGGGCGGGAACGGTGTTTCGAATTCTTCTGCCGATTACCGAGAAACCTACCAAGCTTGATCATATCGTCAGTCCCGAACAGCTTGCCGGCGGTGAGGGGAGAATCCTGCTGGTTGATGATGAAAAGCAGGTGGTTCAGGTAACGGCGGAACTGCTGCGAAGCATCGGTTATCAGGTCAGCGGCTGGACCTCTTCGATCGAGGCCATCGACCACTTCAAGGAGAATCAGGGAGAGTACGATTTGGTGCTGACCGACCTGACCATGCCCCATCTGACCGGTACCGAACTCAGTGCCAGGATTAAACAGCTCCGGCCGGACATCCCGATCATCCTGTTTACCGGCTATTCCGAGCGGCTCAGCAGGGAAGCGGCGGCGGATGCCGGCATAGACGAATACTGCATGAAACCTGTCTCCCTGCGTGAATTGGCGCGAACGGTCTCCCGGCTGATCGCCAATACCCACTGATTACCGTCTGGCCGACACGTACGCCCTGAAAACCCTGACTCGTGACTGCTCGAGCGATAGTGTCGATCAGAGCGGGGGAGCTGCGGTTTTCCGCGCGGCGTGGTTGATCAGACTGATCTGTGCGTTCAGCGTCCAGAAATCATAGATGATTCCAATACCAAACAGGCCGAGGGTGCAGAGAAAGATCAATCCGGTAAGCCATTTGCCGCAATACATCCGGTGAATGCCGAAGATACCGAGGAAGGTGAGCAGCAGCCAGGCGATATTATAGTCCACTGGACCTTCGATAAAGCGGAAATCGGCATTCCGGTTCATGGAAGGGATAAGGAAAAGATCAACGATCCAGCCGATGAACAGCAGGCCGAGCGTGAAAAAATAGATGGTTCCCGAGATCTGTCTGCCGTAGTAGAAACGGTGCGCCCCGAGAAAGCCGAAAATCCACAGGAAATAACCAACCAGTACTTCATGGGTTGTCGGCTGTCTACTCGTCATCAGTGGTTCTCCCTTGCTATCAGGTTTTGTCTGCGACCGTGAGCTTCACGGATGCGTGCTTCGGTCACCAGGCCCCGGTCGATACCGTTTCGAATTGCCGTCACGGCGTACTCCACGATACCGGGGCGATAGGTGAGGTTGTTGCCGATTACCAACAGGTCGACGCCAGCCGTCAGGGCGCAACACAGTGCCTCCCCAAACGAGTAATGGGCGGTAATCGCCTGCATCTGCAGGTCGTCGCTGACCACAGGTCCCCGATATCCGAGTTCGTTGCGCAGCAGGCCGGTGACGGTCGCTGGCGACAGGGTCGCCGGAAAGGACGGGTCGATGGCCCGATTACAGAGATGACCGGTCATGACCATGTCGACCAGGCCGTCCGCCAACAGGGATCGGTAGGGAAGCAGCTCGTCGACATGCCAGCTGGCGGTAATATCGACGAACCCGAGGTGGGAGTCGACGCAGGAACTGCCGTGACCCGGGAAATGCTTGACGCAGGAAATGACGCCGTGCCGGCGGTGCGCCTTGATCCAAGCCGCCGCATGGGCGGCAACGAGTTGGGGTGAGTCGGAAAAGCTGCGGCCCAGCCGGCCGATAACCGGATTTTCCGGACAGCGGTCGACGTCGACCACCGGTGCGAAATTGACGGTGACGCCAACATCGGCCAGCAATGCCGCCGTTTCCTCGGCATAGCGTTCCGTTTGCGACGTGTCTGCTCCGTTTTCGGCCAGTTGCCGTGCCGCCGGGATGGATGCATAGCCGTTGTCTCTGCCGAGACGTTGCACCGAGCCGCCTTCCTGGTCGACACAGATCAGCAGCGATTCGTCCCTGAGGCTCTGCAGCGCAGTGGTCAAGCGTTGCAACTCTTCGGCCGGGCCGATGTTGCCCTCTTGTCCCGGATCATGCAGGCAGCGATTGAACAGGATAACACCGCCCAGTCCGCGGTTTGAGATGTCTCGGGCGATCACGGAATCGGCAGTGAACCGTCTGCCGGGAAAACCGACGATCAACAGAGAGGCGATTTGTCTGGTCAGATCCATGTCTCGTTACAGCGACAGTCGAAGCACAGCGTAATGAGTTATCGTTTTAGGCAGTTACCATGTTACTTCGTCCCGATCGCGTTGTCTTGCCTTGTTTTGCCGGCGAGGATATTCTTGATCGCAGCATGTGTCAATATTCTGTCATCGGCTGTCGGGAATTTGGTCGTGACGGGTGGAAAAGCAGAATATTAGCGTTGTTAGTTAACTGTAATTGTATGATTTATTTGCTATCGACGAAGACTCGATCAACCGCTCCGTGCGCTGGCACGTATATTGCTGTCTTTATGGTGTACAATCGCTAAAGATTCTCTGTCATGAGCCGATATAGATAATAATAATACCCGGATCGTGCATCACAGAAAGCGAGCAGCCATGAGTACCATGACCCAAAGACCTGAACTGACATCCCTGGCATCCAGTCTCGATGAATTGAGTCAGGTGATGCTCGAGCTACACCAGCTCAAGCGTCAGTCGGAACGTCTTGATCAGATGAACCGCCTGCACGCCAGATTGGCCGGAGTTCTCAGTGTGCCTGGCATGATCGAAGCTTATTCGGTCTGGCTGATGCCGATCGTCGAACATGAACTGATCGGCTATAACAACAACGCCCGGGGGAAAAAGCATCTGTTTTGTTCCGGTCATGGCCCTAATCGCCGTCGGGCGATCGCCTTTGCCGAGCAGCTGATAGAAGACGGTACCTCGCCGCGTCGGGTGGTTAAAAGCGATGATGGACAATTCGGCCACAAGTGGATTTTCGAGACTGTGGACGATGCCGGTATTCTGCTGGTCCTCAAAGAAGGCAGGGAACTTGACGATGCGGAAATGGCGATCATCAACGACTCGCTGACCATCCTGGCCGAATCGTTGCAACGGGGGCTGGAATACGAAGACCTGTTCGAACGGGCCAGTTCCGATCCGCTGACCGGATTGTCCAACCGTCGAGTCTTTGATCGAAGAATCGGCGGCATGATGGACAGCGCTACGCGTTACAAGCACCCGCTGACCATGCTGTCGCTCGATCTCGACCACTTCAAGGATATCAACGACAATCTCGGTCACCAGGCCGGCGACGAGGTACTTAAATCGGTAGCCGAAGTACTTGCAGCGGCGGTGCGGTCGACAGACCTGCTGGTGCGGATGGGCGGCGATGAATTCCTGTTGGTGCTGGACAATACCAACCGGCAGCAGGGGCGGATCCTGGCCGAACGGTTGGTCAAGAAAATCGATGATCTCGATGTGCGGGCCTCAGAGACGTTAAAACTCGGCGTTTCCATCGGGCTGGCCCAGATGGTGCCGGGCGAAAATCTGCGTAGCTGGTTGGAGCGGACCGACGACATCCTCTATCATGCCAAGGCGCAGGGACGGGCCCGGGTGGCGGTTTCCTGACGACACAGCAAACGAGTCAGTAGATCTATAGGCAAAAGGCCGGTTCAGTTGTGAGCCGGCCTTTTTGTTTCCGTGCTCAGAGGGCAGCAGCCGGCTGATAATCGATGGTCAGCGGGATAACGTGCAACGAGCGGCTGCGCTGGCTTGTAGAACCAAGCTGCCAACCGCCGACCGTTCCCCGTTGGCCGAGGATCGCATCGATTTTATCGACCAGTCCGGCGATATCGAGGACCGGATGTCGGGAAAAGACCTGCGGCAGGCCATAGGTGAGATTGCAGGCCAGGCAGTGGCCGGGTCGTTCTGTCAGCAGGATATCGAAGCGCAGCGTAGAGCCGTGCGTGCCGATGTATTCAAGTGCCAAATCGTAGGCCCCGTCCTCGGCATCACCGAACATGGCCTCGAATAATTCGTCCGCCCGTGACGGCGGCAGCAGGGTGGTGCAGGTCTGGCTGGAAAACAGGGAAGCCAGCGAATCGTTGGTTGAGGTCATCTGACAACCTGAAGTGTTCTGGTTAGCAAACGTGTACACCACGTTGGATATGGTGGTGTGTGGTATCCTTGCGAAAAACGGCCGAAGCCGGCCCAATGGCGGGTCACCTCGACCGTGCGGCACTTGCCGGCGGTTGTGGCTTTTAAAAAGCTCCGAAACGACCAAATAATACCCGTTCGGTCAAAGCATTGTCAACCGGCGTTGCGGGCCTTCCGGCGTCGTGGTACAGTTGCCAGCCATGAATCAGCTATCCTCCTATCGCGACGAACTCAACGAGTCTCAATTTCAGGCGGTATCAACGACCGAAGGACCGGTGCTCGTCATTGCCGGCGCCGGTAGCGGCAAGACGCGCACCCTCGTCTACCGGGTCGCGCACCTGATCAACGGTGGCGTCGAGCCGGAGGCCATCCTGCTGCTCACCTTTACCAGAAAAGCCGCCCAGGAAATGCTCTGGCGGGCCGGCCGACTGCTCAATGATTCCTGCAGCCGGGTGACCGGCGGTACCTTTCACAGTGTCGCCAATATGTTGCTGCGGCGATTCGGCGCCGGCATCGGCTTCAGCTCGTCATTCACCATCATCGATCGAGCCGATGCCGAAGGGATCATCAACCTGCTCAAGTCCTCGCTGCAGCTCACCGCCAACCGTAAACAGTTTCCGTCCAAGCGGATCATCGTCAACATGCTCAGCGGTTCGGTAAACAAGGCACGGCCACTCGAGGACCTGATCTTCGAAGATTACGCGCACCTGAGCGAATTTGCCGAAGATATCATCTTGCTGCAGAAGCATTACCACAGTTTCAAGATCGACCACGGCCTGATGGACTATGACGATCTGCTGGTCAACTGGAAGCGGCTGCTGACGCAATCACCGGAGGCCCGCGAGCAGATCTCGGCTCGCTATCGCTATATCATGGTCGACGAGTATCAGGACACCAACCCGATCCAGGCCGACATCGTTCGGCTGGCCGCCTATCGCCATGATAATGTGATGGTGGTCGGGGACGATTCCCAGTCGATCTATTCTTTTCGCGGTGCCGATTTCTACAATATCATGCGATTTCCCGAGACGTTTCCGGGAACCCGGATTATCAAGCTCGAGCAGAATTACCGGTCGACCCAGCCGATCCTGACCCTGACCAACGATATAATCAACAACGCAGTCGAGAAATACACCAAGACCCTGTACACCAGAATCGAAGGGACTCGCAAGCCGATGCTCTATGCCGCACGCGACGAAAAGGCCGAAGCTGATTTCGTCGTCAGCCGGGTCCGGGAGTTGCGCGACGAGGGTGTCGGTCTCCGTGATATCGCGGTTCTCTTTCGCTCCGGTTTTCACTCTTTCAAACTGGAACTCGAGCTTGGCAGCCATGGCATCGGGTTCGAAAAACGGGGTGGCCTGAAGCTGACCGAGTCGGCGCACATGAAGGATGTGCTGGCCGTATTGCGCCTGCTGGTCAATCCGTTCGATAACCTGTCCTGGAACCGCCTGCTGCTGACTATCGACAAGCTTGGACCGAAGACGGCCCAAAAGATCACCGCCGTTCTCTCCGACGCCGTTGATCCGGTTGCCGCGCTGGCCGCCTATCCGGCCGGCCGCACCTGGCAGGAGGGATTTGCCCGGCTGATCGGGCTGTTTCAGGACCTGCAACGTCGCGAACCGATTCCCGGAGAACTCTGTGGTGCGGTGCTGGCCTGGTATCAGCCGGTATTCGAGCGGCTCTATGCCGACGATTATCCGAAACGGCAGAAGGACCTCGAACAATTGCAGACCATTATCGCCTCCTACGACGACCTGCGGCGCTTTATCGACGACACGGCACTCGATCCGCCGGAAGCCGACCCGCAGGCCTATCGCGACGACGGTGAGTCCCTGGTACTGTCGACCATTCATTCGGCCAAGGGGCTCGAGTGGGAGGTGGTTTTCGTTATTGGTCTGGCTGACGGCCGATTCCCTCATGCCTCGGCCTTTCCCGGCGAGCAATGGGAGGAGGAACGGCGCCTGCTATACGTGGCGGCGACCCGGGCGAGGAAGCAATTGTACCTCAGCTACCCACGCGAGCTGATGGGGGCCGACCGGCGTTTTGCCCGGGTCGGCATGTCGCCGTTTCTTTCCGAGCTTTCGCCGGGGAGCTACGAGCGGCTCGAACCGCGTCCCGCCGGCAGCAACGCTTTTTCTTTCAGGTCGCGGGCGTCGTCGGAGCCGCTGCCGACGCCGATCAAAAAAAAGAAACTGGCGCTAAAAGATTTTGCCGTCGGTCGCCGGGTCAATCACCCCTTCTTCGGTGCCGGCACGGTAAGGAAATTGAGCGCCCCGCGCTCGCTCGATGTGGCCTTTGACCGCCACGGCTTGAAGACGCTGCACCTTGATTACGCCACTTTGAACATTGTCGATGGCTAGGATTTCCTGCCGCCATCCCGGGTGACCATGACCGCATCCCCCCTGACGACCTATTCCGAGGCCTGTCGCTTTCTCGACGATCTGCAGATGCACAAGATCAAACTCGGCCTCGAGGCGATGCGCGCCGTCCTGGCCGAGCTCGGATCCCCGGAAAAGCGCTGTCCGGCCATTCACGTGGCCGGCACCAACGGCAAAGGCTCGGTCTGTACGATGTTGCGAACGATGCTCAGCCGTGCCGGGTATCGCACCGGCCTGTACACTTCGCCGCACCTCAGTTCGGTCAGAGAGCGGTTCCGGATCGATGACCGTTTTATTGGTGAAAGCGAGTTTACCCGGCTGTTGGAGCGTGTCCGGCGCAGTCTCGGCAGAGAGAAAATCACCTATTTCGAGTGCACCACCGCCCTTGCCTTCAGCTGGTTCGCCGACAGCGGCTGTGATGTTGTTATCCTCGAGACCGGTATGGGCGGCCGACTCGACGCGACCAATGTGGTGGTGCCGCTGCTTTCGGTGATTACCACGGTCAGCTTCGACCATGAGCAATATCTCGGTGATACCATCGAGCAGATCGCCTTCGAAAAAGCCGGTATCATCAAAGACGGAGTTCCGGTTATCTCCGGAGTAACCGATCTTCCGGCCCGGGAGGTCATCGAGCGGACCTGCGTCGAGCGCGCGGCGCCGCTCTCCATCCTGAGGCGGGATTTCCGGGCGGCAACGGACGGGGAGGACCATTGGGCATGGCTGGATCGGGGCGGAAAAACGGTAATCGATCGTTTGCCCGTTTCGAAAAACGGAGTCTGGCAACTCGATAACAGCGCCTGCGCCATTGGTGCCGCACTCTGCCTGCGTGACCAGGGCTTTGCGCTGACGAACGATACGATCCGTGCCGGAATCGGCGCCGCCTTCTGGCCGGGCCGCATGGAATACCTGGAGGTGGTCGTCCCCTCTCGAGAACGTGGCGAGCATGGAAACCAGGGCACTCCCCTGCGTTTTCTGCTCGACGGCGCTCACAACCAGGCCGGTGTCGAGTGCCTGATTACCGGCATCAAAGAGCAATTTATCTACGAGCGCCTGATCGTCGTCTGGGCCTCTATGGCCGACAAAAACTACGCTCCTCTGCTTCGGGCGATGGCCTCACTGGCCGACCTGGTGCTGCTGACCAGGCCGCACAGCGAGCGGGCGGCTGCGCCGGTGGAGATGGCCAAACTACTTGGTAGGAGCGATTCGTCACGGGTCAGCTGTCATGAAACAGTTGCCGAGGCATTGTCCCGCGCCACGGTCCTGGCCCAACCCGGTGATCTGGTGGTGGCGGCCGGTTCACTCTACCTGATCGGTGAATTTCGCCGACTGCTGGTCGGGGAGGTGGTTGGCGATGACTGAGTATCCCTGGCTGGACGGGATCGATGAGGCCCAGATCAAGCGAGAGCGTGCCAAGGCCCGCCAGCTGCGCAAGACTCGCTGGTGGCAGCAGAAGACCGCTGCCGGAACCTGTTACTATTGCGGCCGGAAAGCCGCCCATCGCGATTTGACCATGGATCATCTCGTGCCGCTGAC
>JAZBPM010000315.1:0-4368 GCA_036351615.1 Desulfofustis sp. | reverse complement strand
CGGCAGCCGTCTTCGTCCTTTCTGAGTCGGGCCAGGTGACGATCGACGGCCTGAACGTGATCGAGCATATGCTCGGCCGCGCGCTTCTCGTCGCGATCGGCAATGGCCTGCAAAATGGACTCATGGGAGGCGAGTACCGCCTCCATGAAAGTCTGGTCCGGCTGCAGGATTCTTTTGAAATCTTCGAGGAGGGTTTCAACAAAATTAAGCAGCAGCATCAAAATCGGATTGCCGGTCTGGCCGGCGATGAGGCGGTGAAACTCTATTTCGCTGGCCGTTACCAGGTTGAGATCGCACTGGTTAATGGCCCGGCGAGTCTGCTCGTTGAGCTTGGCCAGCTGCTGCAGGTCGGTCGCCGTGGCGCGTTGCGCCGCCCGCTGGGCGGCATGCGGTTCCAGCAAGATGCGCATTTCCGAGAGATCGGCAATGGTGAGGTCCTTGAAATAGAGATAGTTGGCCAGATTTTGCAGGACGATTTCGGCATCGACGGCCTTGATGAAGGCACCGCCGCCGGAGCCTTTGCGCAACGTGATCAGGCCGACGTGTTCCAGGGCTCGCAGTGATTCCCGGATGGTCTGGCGACTGACCTGGAATTGCTCGCCGAGTTCTTTTTCGGTCGGCAGCCGGTCGCCCGGTTGCAGTTCTCCGGCAAGAACCGCAGTGCGGATCCGTTCGATGATGATGTCCGTCGTTTTACCCTTTCTTGCCGGTGTAAACATGGAGTTCCTTGAGCCATTTGCAAAACACTCTTTTCTCCCAAACTCTGCGTTATGTTCAAAATTTTATCCTCTGAATATCATCTATATGCCTGCGGTAAAATTTTTCGCATGCCTTGATTTTGAACGAAAATCTAAGTTTTTGCAAAAGGCTCCCTTGTTGATATTTTTCGGTTTAGAAACCGGATGAAGAGCTCGCACGGAGACCTCGGAGCTGTCATGTTAATATCCTAATATCATAATATTTGAATATTTGCACGAACAATCGAAACGTTTCATGTCTGCCGATCGATTTTCTTAGCCCTTTATCGGCCCGGCTAAATATCGTTGCCGGATTGGCCGATAGAGATCTATCCGGCCGGTTTAACAAGACATGGAAAGAGAAAGGGAAAAAGAATGATGGACTACACGGTTCAACGAGGCGATACGATAGCAAACGTTACCAGGCGGCTTGGCACCGATTGGCAGACGCTGAAGAGATTGAATCCGCAGGCGGTCGGCCGATCACGGGTAAACGGAAACTGGTTTTTGCGCGAAGGGAAAACCGTTTCCGTTCAGCAGCGCTTTCAAACTGTCCTTGACACCCAGGCCAAACAAGCGGCACGCACCTCTCCAGCTGGCGTCTCCAGCAGCGCGGTGCCGGTGGCAGGGACAACGTTCCAGGCGCGTGGCGGGGAGCGGTTGCATACGGTCCAACCGGGCGATACCGTTTGGGAGCTCGGCGTCAAGCGCTATCACGTTGATCCCGATGCGATCTTGCAACTCAACAATATCACCGATCCGCGGCGGCTGCAGCCGGGCATGCAGTTGCGCATTCCGGCCGCTGAGGAAGAGGGCTCCAGGGAAGTGGTCGCCAGCTGGTATGGCGAGTATCATCATGGCCGGCCGATGGCCAATGGCGAGCCCTACGACATGTATGGCAACACCATCGCCCACAAGGAGATGCCGCTCGGTACCAGGGTGGAACTGGAGAACCCGCGCACCGGCCAGGTCGTGCGTGCCATCGTGGCCGATCGCGGACCGTATGTTGCCGGGCGCGAGGTCGACCTGAGTTTTCAGTTGGCGCGCCAGCTCTCCCTGGTCGAGCAGGGCGTCGGCACTGTTATACTGCGTGTGCTCTAGCCGTCTCTACGGGACGATCAGCACCGGGCAGTAGATCTTGTTGAGTACCTTGTGGGTGACGCTGCCGAGAAACAGACCGCCGATATCGGAATGGCCGTGCGAACCCATGACCACGAGGTCGAATTCCTTGCTCTTGATCATCTTGGTCAACACCAGGCCGGGTGCTCCCGACACAATTTTTGCTTCATAGTCGATTCCGGCTTCCTTGAGCTTTTCTTCCGCCTCGGTGACGATCTGCTCCGAGTTCTTCCGTAACTTGTCCTTGAGTTCATCGATCGCCGACTGGGTCACCTCGTAGAGATTGGAACACCACTCGTAACAGCACACGGCAGTGACGCGGGCGCCGGACAGCTTGGCCAGGTAGACGGTATAGTCGGTGGCGTCCTTGGAATAGGTGGAACCGTCGACGGGCAGCAGGATGTGGGTGATTTGCATGACAGGCCTCCTAGATGCTGGGGTTGATCGATCAGGCGGGCAATCTTGCGTTAATTTATTATACAGCAGGGCGGGCGCGAATGACAGAGCCGGGGGATGAGAAAAATGACAGCCACCGCCGGGCCGGTCGATTTCTCTGGGCGGTCGGCGATCCTGCCGCTGTGCGGGGTACCACCATTTCTCAGATGGTGGTGCAATCAGGGCAGGCCGAGCAGTTCCAGCGGATGATAGACCTGCATGGCTGTGCCTTCGGCCAGCTGGATCGAACAGACGCTGCTCTCGGTGACGATGGCGTCGACGCCGCTGGCTGTGAACAGGTCGAACAGCGGTTGACCGACGGCCTGGGAGAGGTCGTAGCCGAGCAGGCCGCCTTTCAGGCCGAAGGTGCCGCCCATGCCGCAGCAGGTGCCGGTCTCGATCAACTCGACTGCGGCGCCGCGGCGGCGGAGCCAGTCGATGGCTCCCCGGCCACCACCCAGCGGGCGTTGATGGCAGGCGCAGTGAAAGCCGAGCCGCCTGCCGGTCAGGAGCTCGGGGTCCGGGCTCTGGCCGGTCTCGTCTTCCAGTCTGTTGAGGTATTCGAAGAGTTCAAACGTGTGCTCGGCGAGCAATCGGGCATCCTCGGACCCGCGGGTCAGCACCGGGTAGGAAACGGCCAGGGCATAAGCGGCGGTCGGCTCGATGGCCACCACATCGTAGCCCCGGCGGACCCATGGTGCCAGTTTGCTGCTGTTGCTGCGGGCAATGCGGCGCGCCTGGTCCATGCCGCCATAGGCGATGTAGGGATAGCCACTGACTTCCTGGTTTGGCACGATGACTTTGCAGCCGAGGCGCTCCAAGGCATCGACGGCGGTCAGGCCGAGATCCGGGTTGTTGTAGTTGGCATAGACATCGACGAAAAAGACGACGTTACGGATCGGCTCGGACGTGGGTTTTGGCCGTTTGGCAAAACGGCGCATAAAGGTCGAGGCGGCAAACGGAGGCAGGGTGCGTTCGGCGGCCAGACCGATGGTCTTTTCCAGCAGGGCGCGCAGCGGTTTGCTGGCCAGCACGGCGTTGGCCAACGGGGCGGTAGCGCTGCCGAGCCGGGCGGCTCGATCGGCGCCCATCATCACCCGGTTGACGAGCAGGTGCCCGTTGGTGGCGGCGTCGCGATGTTTGATCTCGGCGATCATATGCGGCATGTTGATTTTGGCCGGGCAGATCTCTTTGCACAGGCCGCAGGAGATGCAGAGCTGCGCGAAATCGCCGGCCCGCTCCAGGCCATGAACACCGGCGGTCCAACAGATGCCCATCGGGCCGGGATAGATATAGCCGAAGGTATGGCCGCCGACCACGCCGTAGGTCGGACAGATATTCATACAGGCGCCGCAGCGAATACAGTATAGGGCCTCACGCATGTCGGCGTCGTCGCGCATCGTGGTGCGGCCGTTGTCGAGGATGATAATGTGGCTCTCGCGCTCCTCGTCGGCCGCTCCCTCGCCGAGTGGCGAGCGACCGTGCATCCAGGTAACATAATTGGTCGGTAATTGACCGGAGGCGCTGACCGGGTGGGCCAGTACCATGAGCAGCGCGTCCTCGATCGTCTCGACGATCTTCTCCATGCCGATCAGACAGATGTGACACGATCCCAGGCTCGAAACGAGGCGGGCGTTGCCCTCGTTGGTTTCGATACAGATGCCGCCGGTCTCGGCAATGCCCACATTGGCACCGGTCAGGCCGATCTCGGCCTTGAGGAAGATCGGCCGGAGATAGGTGCGAACCACCTTCATGATGCTCGGGATATCGTCGGCAACCGCTTGACCGGTAGTTCGGGAAAAGATCTCGGCGACCTCCGGGGCCATCTTGTGGATCGACGGGAAGACCAGGTGGAATGGCTTCTCCCCGGCCAACTGGATGATCAACTCGCCAAGGTCGGTTTCCACGACATCGATGCCGGCCTCGATGAGCGGCTGGTTCAGGTCGATTTCCTCGGTGGTCAGCGATTTCGACTTGGCGATGACCCGGGCGCCACGCCGGCGGGCCAGGTTGAGGCAATAGGCGATGGCGTCGGCGCCGTCTCGTGCCTCATAGACGATGGTACCCCGCTTCCGGG
>JAZBPM010000314.1:0-5702 GCA_036351615.1 Desulfofustis sp. | reverse complement strand
TGGTCACCTCGTTGAGGGTAATGGTGTATGGGGTCTCGATGGCGATCTCTTCCTGTGTGTCAATGCGATTGTCCGGAGTAATAATGGTGGTTGGCTGGGTGATCGAAGCGGCTGTGGTCATCGTGTCCAATGGGCAAAGCTGATTGAGAAAGGTTCAACGGCGATACGTTTGGGGCGGCAACAGATTGTTGATGTGTGCCGGCACCGCTATATGTAGCAGCTTTGCCCGATTTGTCCAACCGAATTGCACGGATTGATTTTCCTTGAGGCGACCTTATCCGATCGGTCGAAAGATATGGCGTTTTTCGGGACGGCTCGTTTATGGTATTCGATGCAGTCTACGACAGAATGGGGGTAATCCGGGGGACCGATTTTTTGAAAGTGAGCGGGGGACAGGTTAAAACCAGTCCCGCCGGTTTTCATATAACCGCCATGACGGGACGTCACAACGAACAATGAAAACCGGCTACTGGTCGGAAGGGTCGGCCGGTCCCGCCTCCGGCTGCTGCGCTGCGGCCTGATCGGCTGGCCTCCGAGGCCGGCAGACAGGCCATCCATGGCCTGGCCGCCGGGAGCGGACGTCCTGCCCGCTCCCCTTCGGGCCTGATTCTCCGGCCGGCCGGGCCTTCGCGATGCAGCCTCCGGCAGAACCGGCCGACCCGGGGAACTGATTTTCATATAACCCCCATGACTGATGGTCACAACGAACGATGAAAATCAGCGCCGTGGGCGGAAAGGCGGGTAGGTTTTTGAAAGTTAGCGGGGGACAGGTTAAAACCTGTCCCGCCGATTTTTGAATCTGTCCCGCCGATTTTCATATAAAAATAAACGAAAAGGGAGCAGCGATGACAGCGATCGTTTCATTTATCGGCTGGCATGACAGCGGTAAGACGGCGCTTGCCGCGCACGTCGTGTTTTCTCTGAAACAGCTGGGTTATCGGGTCGGCGTGGTCAAGTCGAGCTGCGAGTCGGGAATCGTCTTCGATACTCCGGGGACCGACACCGATCGTCATCGCCAGGCAGGGGCGGATGGGGTGATGCTGGTGGCACCGGACCAGACGGTACTGTCAGCAGGACCGTGCAATCTGCCGTTGACCGCGCTGGTGCATCGCTATCTTCCTGATGTCGACATCGTTATTGCCGAAGGGTTTAAGCAGGCCCGTCAGATTGCCAAGATTGAAGTGGTGCGCAACCCGGAGCAGATGCTGCGGCGTGAGGTGCACGGCGTGATCGCCGTCGCCACCGATCTGGAAATCGTCGCAGACTATGTATTTCGTCTCGACGAGGCGGAAGAAATAGCCCTGTTTCTGGAAAAGCGGTTTTTGCGGGCCGATGGGCGAGGACCGGAAAAAGCGGCACTGCTGGTCAACGGCCGCAAGGTGATCATGAAGCCGTTTATTCAGGAGTCGCTGGCCGGGGTGGTCTGCGGTTATATCAACAGCCTGAAGGTCAACGAGACGATCCGGGAGATCGAGCTGCGGATCAGGCTTTGAAAACCGGCACTATCGGCAGTATGTCAGGTTGCCGGTACGGTCAACCTACCGTCGCCAAGTAGGGTTGGAGCGCTTCCGGTATGGCGATGGAACCGTCCTGCTGCTGGTAGTTTTCGATGATTGCCACCATGGTGCGACCGACAGCCAGGCCCGAGCCGTTCAGGGTATGGACCAGCCTGCTTTTTTTCTGTCCCGCCGGCCGGTAGCGAATGGCGCCGCGCCGGGCCTGGAAGTCGAGGAAATTGGAGCAGGATGAAATTTCCCGGTAGGCTTCCTGACCGGGCAACCAGACTTCGATATCGTAGGTCTTCGTTGACGAAAAGCCAAGATCTCCGGAACAGAGGGTAACCACCCGATAGTGCAGGCCGAGCAGCTGCAGGACTTTTTCGGCATCGGCCAGCAGCGACTCTAGTTCGGCAAACGAGGTTTCCGGGGTAGTGAATTTGACCAGTTCCACCTTGTTGAACTGGTGCTGCCTGATCAACCCTCGGGTGTCGCGTCCGTATGAGCCGGCCTCGGAGCGGAAACAGGGGGTATAGGAGGTGTATTTGACCGGCAGCTGCCCCTCTTCCAACGTCTCGTCGCGGTGGAGGTTGGTTACCGGCACCTCGGCGGTCGGGATCAAGTAGAGGTCCCAGTCCTTGATCTTGAAAAGGTCTTCCTCGAATTTCGGCAGTTGCCCGGTCGCGGTCATCGTTGCCGTGTTGACCAGCACCGGGGGCATGACCTCGGTATAACCGTGTTTCGAGGTGTGCAGGTCGAGCATGAAGTTAATCAGGGCCCGTTCCAGTCGCGCGGCAAAGCCGGACAGCACGGCAAAGCGAGCCCCGGAAATCTTGGCGGCCCGCTCGAAGTCAAGAATGCCCAGGTTGACGCCGATCTCCCAGTGCGACTTGGGAGTAAAGGGGAAGGACGGTTTTGTGCCCCAGGTCTTAATCTCCAGGTTGTCACTGTCGTCGTGGCCCGGGGGAACCGAATCGTCACAGAGATTGGGGATCGACAGCACGATTTCCTGGAGGCTGTCCTGAATGGTGGCCAGTTCGTCATCGAGTTCCTTGATCCGGTTGTTGGCCTCTTTCATCTCTTCGATGAGCGGCACTGCCTGCTGGTCGTCGCCGTTTTTCTTCAGGACGGCGATTTCCCGGGACACCGTGTTTCTCCTGTTTTTCAGGCGTTCGACCTCAGCCAGGGCCGTCAGGCGGTTGGCGTCCAGTTCCATAAAGCGGTCGAGCGGCTCGGTGTCTGCTCCGCGCTGTGCAGTCTTGGCCTTGACCAGATCGATGTTCTCGCGGATGAATCGTAACTCATGCATGGTATCGTGCCGAAGGTTCAGTTGAGCACCGGCGGTCGAGGCCGACGGCGGATTGTCTGGATGCAGGCGCTGCCCGCGCGCCGGCCAACGGATCGACAGGTGCGTCGATGTACCGGGAAGTAATCACAAAACGGGGGCTGCGCATTCGAGAGCTTTGTTTAGCACGGCTTGCCGGCGAGTGCAACCTCTATCAAATTGCTTTTCCCCGGTGCATCTGATATTTTCACCGGGGACACGGGAAGGGCAAGGCAGTTCCGATCTTGCCGAGATCAACAGTAGGTGCATGGGATAAACAGGGACGATGCAATCACCACCGGCGCTGGTCATGTTCATCAATGAAGTGCGGAAGTCGATCCGCAGCCTGTTCATCACCATTATCGGCGGTACCGCGTTGGTCTTTTTCCTCACTCCCCGGCTTCTTGAACTCGTCCAGTCTCATCTTGCCGAAAAGCTTTATTTTTTCAGCGTGCCCGGACCGTTTCTCGCCCATGTCAAGCTGGCCCTGTTCGGTGCCCTCTATATCTTGATGCCGTGGATTATTACCATTTTTCTGCGGGCGATCGGTAAACCTTTCAAGGTGACTCGCGGCCAGTTGCTGTTGTTCAGTTTTTTTACCTGCCTGTTGTTTTACGCCGGAACGGTTTTCTGCTATTTCGTCACGTTGCCGTTTGGCATCAATTTTCTTCTCGGTTTCGGCTCCGAGGAGCTCAAACCTGTCATCTCTATCGGCCGGTTCGTCAACTTTGTCACCGTCTTTATCATCGTGTTCGGCGTTGTTTTTGAGTTGCCGGTACTGATGGTGTTTACCGCCCGAATCGGCTTGGTTACCCGTCGCTTCTTCGCCAAGAACCGCCGTTACGCGATATTGCTGATGGCCATCCTGGCCGCTTTGTTGACCCCGACTCCGGATATTGTCAATATGATGTTGATGGGAGGGCCGCTCTACTTTCTCTATGAAGTGGGGATTATCATTCTGCTGATCATGAGGATTCCATAGCGTACGGTCCGCTCTCGTCGCTCCTGCACCGATCTCTTGATTTTGGCGACAGTGACGGGGAAGAAGCGATGGTTACTCGAATTCTTCCAGGACGAAGCCGTTTTCGGCCAAGAGAGCAGCGGTAACGCCGAGGGTGCTGATGCCGCATGACGGACTGCGGGCCTTCAGATAGATGGACGAGACCGGTTGGCTGCGGGCGATGGCCAGTACCTGCTCGGCGCCGATGATGAACTGGTGGGTTACGTCATTACCGTCGGTGCAGATAACGGCCGCGCGGCCTCTGAGCACGTCGGCGCCATCGCCGCCGATCAGGTTGGCGGCGCACCGTGGCGTGGGCAGGCCGCCTAGTTGTTCGGGACAGACCGGCAGCCAAATCGCCCCTTCGAGTCGTTGCAAACAGGTAGTGCTCGTTTTGCTCCGTCCATCGTAGCGGGTGCGTAGACCGGTCAGGCAGGCGCTGACAAGTACGATCCGGGTTGCGACCATAATGACATGCTCCTTCTGAGCGTATTGGCCGTTTTGGCAGGGGAAGAGATGGGCGTAACGTCCTCCGGTGGTCCAGGAAGAGACTATAGTGATATGCAAACGAGAAAGAAACCGAAAAAGAAGCTGACGCCGCTCCAGCAAAACCGGCTGTTGAAGATTTCCTTGCTGATCGTCTGCGGGACGCTGCTGTGGCTGCTCTTTGCCCCCGGTACCGGTGTCTTTGGCCTGTTGAAACTACGCCAGGAGACGGCTCGCCTGGAGAGGCAGACGGAAGAGCTGATCAAGAGCAACGAGGCGTTGCGGGCCGAGATCGACCGACTGAAGAACGATCCCGACTACCTGGAACGGATCGCCCGGGAAAAATACGGATTGCTCAAGAAAAACGAACAAATGTTCGATTTTTCCCGCCCGGGCAGCGACGATTCTTCGAATTGATACCAGGCACAAAAAGGTCTCCCATCCCGGTCACCAGCAATCTGCCGCTTGACCGGTTCAATCATTTCGGCGAGCACCT
Source organism: Desulfofustis sp. (assembly GCA_036351615.1). GTDB lineage: Bacteria > Desulfobacterota > Desulfobulbia > Desulfobulbales > Desulfocapsaceae > Desulfofustis. The sequence continues at coordinate 900 of JAZBPM010000314.1, read as the reverse complement.
TTGAGCCTTTTGCAAAACTTAGATTTTCGTTCAAAATCAAGGCATGCGAAAAATTTTACCGCAGGCATATACATGGTATTCCTAGGATAAAATTTTGAGCATAACGCAGAGTTTGGACGAAAAGATTGTTTTGCAAATGGCTCCTTTGGCTTCAATTTATCCTGGTGGCCCCACCGGGGCCGCTACTCAACTCGCTCAGGAGAACCCGGACCGGCCGCACGAGGCAATCGGCGGCGCTGATGGCAGGGACGCGGAACCGCCGGCAACCACCTTGAAGCTGCCGGACGACAAGATCTTTTTGACCGCATCGCTTTGACACTTGGTGCAGAGAATGGCGGAGGTGTCTTTCACAGAGCGGAGCGTTTCAAATTGGTGTCCGCAGGAAGTACAGATAAATTCGTAGATTGGCATGATCAACTCTATTGTTTGTCTGGACAAGGGCGCATAGCTATTACAGCAAATAGTGTAATACAGCGGCCCAAAAAATAAAGAGAACCTTGAAAAATTGCCATTTCGCCCAACCTCGTCGTTACGCAAGCAAATTTTATCGTCGGAATATTAACTATATGCCTGCGGTAAATTTTTTGCGCGCCTCGATCTTGAACTAAATTACGAATTCTCAAGTTCCCCTAAAGACTTCCCGGGAAGAGAAAAGATTCTGTCAGCCGGATGGTCGGGCCGAATTGATTATCTATGCCGGTGGGCCTCCGACATGGTCGGTGGTTTATGATTATTCGATCAAACGCTGAAATATTGAGCAATCGCGGCAGACATTGATTTTGCCCCGATAGGATGAATCGCTCGTACACTCGCACAGGGTGCCGCACAGAAACCAGCACAGGTCGCCACTCTGGAACTCCCATGCCGGGCAGGCTTCCTTGTCCGGACACATTTTTTGTT
>JAZBPM010000313.1:0-5556 GCA_036351615.1 Desulfofustis sp. | reverse complement strand
GTTCGAATATGGCCATCGGCTCTTCGTCGGGTACTCGTGAATTGACGATGTCCATCGCGTCGTAGAAGATCCGCCGCGCCAGACTCTTTTTGCCGCGCTGCATCAAGCCGTTGGTGAATTTGGCCACCAGCATGTTGCCGTATCGCGGATCGGCCTCAATTCCACGCTTCTCCGCTCCTTTTCTCCGTGACATATCCTATTCTCCTGTCAAGGCCCGTATCAGGACGGTCTCTTGGCGCCGTATTTCGAGCGGCCCTGACGGCGATCGGAAACACCGAGCGTGTCCAGAGTACCGCGAACAATGTGATAGCGAACGCCGGGAAGGTCTTTGACCCTGCCGCCCCGAATCAGGACCACTGAGTGCTCCTGCAGGTTATGGCCGATACCGGGGATGTAGGATGTGACCTCAATACCGTTGGTCAACCGCACCCTGGCGACCTTCCGCAGAGCGGAGTTCGGCTTTTTCGGGGTCGTCGTGTATACCCTGACGCAGACACCCCGCTTCTGGGGGGATCCTTTGAGAGCAGGAGTGTTCGTCTTCTTGACGATCTTTTTCCTGCCCTGGCGTACCAGTTGGTTAATTGTTGGCATTGCCTGTACCGCTCCTTTCGATTGATCAGTAAAATTCATGCGCGGTCCTACACAAGAGCAGGACGCAGCACAAACGATGATATGTACCCTAGAGGCAAAAAGCTGTCAAGGGTAAAAACATTGCCTCCTGGTTTTCTCGCTGGCCGGCACCGTTGTAATCATCGGCGACTGACGACAACGCCCCGCCGCCCGCGGCCATCATCCCTGGATACCGGTCCCTGCCGAGATCAGCCGGCCCATGATGACATTTTCCTTCAATCCCTTTAACTCATCGATTTTACCGGCCATGGCGGCATTGGTCAGTACCTTGGTGGTCTCCTGGAAGGAGGCCGCCGAAATAAAGCTCTCGGTCGACAGAGAGGCTTTCGTGACCCCAAGCAATAGCGGCTCGGCGACCGGAGGCTGCTTGCCCTCGGCAAACAACTTGTCGCGTTCGTCTTCGAATACCCACCACTCGACCTGTTCGCCGATCATAAACCGAGAATCGCCGGAAGCGGTAATCTGGACGCGCCGCAACATCTGCCGCACAATGACCTCGATATGCTTGTCGTTGATCTTGACACCCTGCAACCGATAGACCTCCTGGATCTCATTGACCAGGAACTTGGCCAGTTCCTTGACACCAAGTACGCGCAGAATATCATTGGGAACGACGGTGCCTTCCATCAGACGCTCGCCGGCCTGAACATAGTCGCCCTCATGAACGATGATATGGCGAGATTTGGGTACCAGGTACTCCTGCGGGTCGCCATACTCCGGCGTCACGATGACCCGCCGCTTTCCTTTCAATTCCTTGCCGAAGCTGACCCGGCCGTCGATCTCCGAAATGATCGCCGGTTCTTTCGGCTTGCGAACCTCGAAGAGTTCCGCGACCCGCGGCAGACCGCCGGTAATGTCCTTGGTCTTCGATGTCTCGCGCGGAATCTTGCCGACGATGGTACCCGGTTTGATCACATCACCCTCTTCAACCGAGATGATCGAGCCCACCGGCAGACTGTAGCGAGCGTGGATTTCCGAGTTGGGCAGTTTCCTCGTCTTGCCGCGCTCGTTTTTTACAGAAACACGGGGGTTTAGTTGCTGTCCGCCGGTCGAGTGGATGACCACCTTGGATGATTTGCCGGTGACCGGGTCAACCTTCTCCTGCATGGTCACCCCTTCAAGCACGTCACCGTACTTGATGGTACCGCCGACCTCGGCTACGATCGGGATGGTATAGGCATCCCAGTCGGCGAGAACGGAGCCCGGCGGCACCTCGGCGCCTTCCGGCACGAGGATCTGGGCGCCGTAGTTCACCTTGAAGCGCTCGCGCTCACGGCCCATGTCATCCTGGACGACGATCTCGGCGTTGCGGTTCATGACGATTTTCGTGCCTTCGGCATTTTCCACGAAGTGCAGATTCTTAAAACCGATGGTGCCGCCCCGCTGGGTCCTCAACTCGGCCTGCTCGACCGCCCTGCTGGCGGTACCGCCGATATGGAAGGTCCGCATGGTCAACTGGGTACCGGGCTCACCGATCGACTGTGCGGCAATAACGCCGACCGCTTCACCGATGTTGACCATGTGACCGCGACCGAGATCACGACCATAGCATTTGGCACAGACGCCGCGCCGGGCCCGACAGGTCAGCACCGAGCGAATGTGGACCCGATCGACACCGGCCGCCTCGATCTTTTCCACCGTGGTCTCGGTGATATGCTCTCCGGCGGCCACCAGTACTTCTTTGCTGAACTGGTCGATCACATCTTCCAGGGCGACGCGGCCGAGGATACGCTCGCCGATCGGCACGATGATCTCACCGCCGTCGACCAGCGGCTCGGCAATAATGCCGTCGATGGTCTGACAGTCCAACTCGACGATGGTCGACTCCTGGGCGACATCGACCAGACGTCTGGTCAGGTACCCGGAGTTGGCTGTCTTCAGAGCGGTATCGGCCAGACCTTTACGAGCTCCGTGGGTCGAAATAAAATACTCAAGAACCCCAAGGCCCTCCCGGAAATTGGCTTTGATCGGTGTTTCGATAATCTCGCCGGACGGCTTGGCCATCAGACCGCGCATACCGGCCAGCTGGCGAATCTGATCGCGCGAGCCCCTGGCTCCGGAGTCGGCCATGATGAAGATCGAGTTGAAACTCGGCGCCTCGACCACCTTGTTGTCCCGGTCACGGACATAGTCGACTTTGATTTCGCCCATCATCTCGTTAGCCACGTCCTCGGTTGCCTTGGACCAGATGTCTACGATCTTGTTGTATTTTTCACCGGAGGTAATAAGACCGTCGGCATACTGACGCTCGACATCAAAGACGTCGGTCTCCGCCTTTTCGACCATGTCTTCCTTGGCCAGCGGGATCTTCATGTCGTTGATGCAGATCGATATGCCGGCGCGAGTCGCATATTCATAGCCGATATCCTTCAGCCTGTCGGTCAGAATGACAGTGGCCTTGGTGCCGGCGTAACGATAGGTATAGTCGATGAGCTTGGCCAGTGCCTTCTTGCTCAGTACCTTGTTGACCTCGGAAAACGGCAATTTTTCCGGCAGCAACTCACCGAGCAGCACCCGGCCCATGGTGGTGTCGACCATTTTGCCATCCATCCGTACCCGAATCCGGGCCTGCAGATCGACCTCGCCATGATCGTAGGCGATTCGTGCTTCCTGCATATCGGCAAACGTTTTACCTTCACCGGTGACATTGATGCGCTCCCGGGTCATGTAGTAGAGACCGAGCACGATGTCTTGGGACGGGATGATGATCGGTTCACCGTTGGCCGGAGAGAGAATGTTGTTGGTCGACATCATCAAGACCCGGGCCTCGACCTGGGCCTCGACCGACAAGGGCACGTGAACGGCCATCTGGTCACCATCGAAGTCCGCATTGAAGGCCGCGCAGACGAGCGGGTGCAGCTGGATGGCCTTGCCCTCGATAAGCAGCGCTTCAAAGGCCTGCATGCCAAGACGGTGAAGGGTCGGAGCGCGGTTGAGGATAACCGGGTATTCGGTGACAACCTCGTCGAGTACGTCCCAGACTTCCTTCACCCCTTTTTCCACCATCTTCCGGGCGCTCTTGATGGTCGTTACATAGCCGCGCCGTTCCAGCTTGTTGTAGATGAACGGCTTGAACAACTCAAGCGCCATCTTCTTTGGCAACCCGCACTGGTGCAGACGCAGGGTCGGGCCGACGACGATGACCGACCGGCCGGAGTAGTCGACACGTTTGCCGAGCAGGTTTTGGCGGAAGCGCCCCTGCTTGCCTTTGAGCATGTCGGCCAAAGATTTCAGCGGCCGTTTGTTGGCACCGGTGATCACCCGACCGCGGCGACCGTTATCGAAGAGGACATCAACCGCTTCCTGCAGCATCCGTTTCTCGTTGCGGATGATGATATCGGGGGCGTCGAGTTCGAGCAAACGCTTGAGCCGATTGTTGCGGTTGATGACTCGCCGGTACAGATCGTTGAGATCGGAGGTGGCAAAACGTCCACCTTCCAGCGGTACCAGGGGGCGCAGGTCCGGAGGCAGTACCGGAATCACTTCGAGCACCATCCATTCCGGCTTGTTGCCTGACTCGATGAAGGCCTCGATAACCTGCAGTCGCTTGCCGAGCTTGAGCCGTTTGGTCTGCGAGCCGGTGGTCAGCATCTCGGCCCGCAATTCCTTGGAAAGGGCTTCCAGGTCTTGGGAACCGAGCAGTTCACGAATTGCCTCGGCACCGATGCCTACCTGGAATTGTCCCGGAAACTCTTCCAGGGCCTTGCGATATTTTTCTTCGGTGAGCAGGGTGCAGACCGGAATATCATCGACGTTTGATTTGACCACCGCGTACTGCTCGAAGTAGAGGATCCTCTCGAGCTGCTTCAGTGTCATATCGAGCACGGCACCGATCTTGCTGGGCAGGCTCTTGAGGAACCAGATATGGGCCACCGGAGCGGCCAGCTTGATATGTCCGAGACGTTCACGGCGCACTTTCGACTGGATAACCTCGACGCCGCATTTCTCGCAGACGACGCCGCGGTGCTTCATGCGTTTGTACTTGCCGCAATTGCATTCAAAATCCTTGACCGGTCCGAAAATTTTGGCGCAGAACAGGCCGTCGCGTTCCGGTTTGAACGTCCGGTAATTGATGGTTTCCGGTTTCTTCACCTCACCATGCGACCAGTCGAGTATTTTCTCCGGTGAGGCCAGCGATATCTTCACCGCCTTGAATTTGGTAGGAGCTTTCGGTTTTTGAAAAAAATTGAATAACTCTTCCACGAGATCACCTCTGCTTCATATTATTGGTAACCTGGCTGGTGCGCCCAGGTTCTGAAGAGATATCTTGAACGGCGCGGCAGAAACCCGTGGCCGCGCCGTTTCGGTGCTCACTCTTCGATCAGCTCCATATTGAGACACAGCCCTTGAAGTTCCTTGACCAGCACGTGGAACGACTCCGGCAGTCCGGTCGCCAGGAAATTGTCGCCCTTGACGATCCGTTCGTACATCTGGGTTCGGCCCTCGACATCATCCGATTTGGCGGTCAAGAATTCCTTCAGCGTATAAGCGGCGCCGTAGGCCTCCATGGCCCAGACCTCCATCTCGCCGAGTCGCTGTCCGCCGAACTGGGCTTTGCCGCCAAGCGGCTGCTGGGTGACCAGCGAGTAGGGTCCTGTAGACCGGGCATGGATCTTGTTGTCGACCAGGTGGTGCAGTTTGAGCATATACATAGACCCGACGGTGACCCGGTTGGCAAAGGGCTCCCCGGTCAAACCGTCGTACAGCTGGGCCTGGCCGACTTCGTCGACACCGGCCTCAACGAGCAGTTTGCGGATGTCACTTTCGGCGGCGCCGTCGAATACCGGCGTCGACATATGCAAACCGGTGCTGTGGGCCCGGGCCCATTCGATCAGTTCCTCGTCGCTTTGGCCGTCGACAATCTGAGCGTACTCTTCGGCGGAATAGATCTTGGCCAGTTTCGCCTTGATTTCGGCCGTGGCCTGC
>JAZBPM010000312.1:0-7456 GCA_036351615.1 Desulfofustis sp. | reverse complement strand
ATCGAGTTGACTCTCAAATTCGATGGATTCTTCGGATTCGAAAAGGGCCGGGGATTCATCGTCGAGCGAGACAACCGGCTGCTGGGTGGGCTCGACGTTACGCTCGGTATCGAGATCAACCCCTTCAAGCGCCGACGAGACGACGGCGTCGTCTTCTGCAAAAAGAGTCTCGAGACGATCCTCTATATCACTGCCGACCATCTCACCTTCGTCAGGTGACTCGACACCTCCGTCTTCTTCCTCCATCGACAGGGCCGGCGCCAGATCTTCATCATCGCTGAGCGGAAGTGCGGCTTCCTCGGTATCGTCATCAGCTTCACTCTCGACATCGACACCACGGAGAGCCGAATCGGCCGCCACCTGGGAAACCAGTCCTTCCTCTGCTTCCTGATCGAAAAAACCACCGAGCCGTTTTTGCACCTCATGAACCGAATCGTCATCACTCCAGGCAATAGCTTCTTCAGACGTATCACCGAAAATAGTCGCCGGTTCCCCTTCCGTATCGGCCAGCGCCGGTGCCAGCGTACCACTCGGCTCCACCGGCAAGGCCTCTTCGTCCGAGTCGTCGTCGGCATCGGTCTCGACATCGACACCGCGCAGTGCCTCTTCGGCGCTGATTGACATATACGACGAACCGGCCCGGCTCTCTTCGGTATCGAAGAACGAGGCAACCCGCTGTGCCGCCTCCTGGGTAAAACTGTCTTCAGGCCCGGCACTGGCTGGCGTTTCTTCGACGGCGGCCTGCTCTCCGTCGCTACCTTCCGAGAAAAATTGTTCGAGTCGATCTTCTACATCGTTCGGCACATCTTCACCAAGCTGCGCCGCCTCTTCATCGGCCTGGAAGCCATGCACTTCATCGGGCACATCTGCAAACGCCGGTGCGACGCTTGTACCTTCACCTGCTTTATAGTCGTCGGCGGCACCGGCATCATCTTCATCCGCCGGCGCGCCTTCCGTTAATGACGGCAGGATGATTTTCTTGAATTGTTCAAACTTCTCAACCTCCGGAAAGAGAATCGCCTTCTGCTCTTCGATGCTCATATCGTTGACGACGATTTTTTCCAGCCCTTCATAAAAAGAATAGAGCAGTTTGAACGCATCGGCGTGGGCGTTGCTCTTTTTCAATCTGATATAGCCGCCCAGCGCTTCGATGCCCTGGAGAAACAGCAGGCGCGGTTTGTCGCCGGCGAACTCAACTTCGAGTCGCCTGATCTCCTTGCTCAGATCACTCAATTCCCGCTCGGTTATCTCCCAGTCCATACCGAGAATACAGGCCTTGAGATTGAACAGGACGGGATGTGCGGCACCATGTTCCGACAGAGAAAGGGATGCGGCACCGGTTGGACCGGCGGCCGGTTTTTTACTCTTGGCCGTCTCAGCCTCGATCTGACGCTTGAGTTGCTCGAATTTTTTCACATCCGAGCGGAGAATCTCTTTTTTATCGGCTTCGGACAATTCGGCGTCAAGAACGATCTTTTCCAAATTATAATAGAAGGTCAGAAGCAGTTTGATGGCACTGGGGTGAGAATCCGACTTCTGCTGGAAAATATACTTGCCGATCTTTTGCAACGCCTGGACATAGACCAGCTTGACCGGATCATCGGCCCAGATATCATGCAGGTCTGTCAATTCGTCGTTGAACTGGGTCAGGACTTCGTCGGTGATCTCCCAATCAATCGACAGCACAATCGTCTTCAGGCGAGCGATAGGAGACTCTTCTTCTCCGGAATACTCGAACAAGTCCACATAACCGGCATCGATGGACTCGTCATCATAGTCCGCGATTCCGACGGTCAGGTCGTCGTCATACTGGCTGTCTGTTTGTCGTTCCACCGTGCCTTCTCTCTAGAGTAATTTTTTCTGTATCGAAATAACGGTCGAGGAAATGATCTTCTTCAAAGTTGCTGCTACATTGTAGCCCGTTATGGCACTTGCTTCGAAATACGGAACCTTGAGTCTGCTGTTCAGATCTTTCTGCAATACCTCCGTGGGTAAAATGGGTATCCCGTGTTCCTTGAGATCCACCTTGTTATATTGCATGACCAACGGAATCTTGAAAATACTCTCTTTGTAGGAAAGGAGGTTTTCGTGTAACTGGTTGAGAGATCGTATATTTTTTTCCCTCTGCTTGGCCATCGCGTCGGCCACGAAGACAATGCCGTCGACACCTCGCAGAACCAATTTTCGCGTCGCGTTATATTTGACCTGGCCGGGTACGGTATACAATTGGATCTTGATATCGTACCCCTTGATCTTGCCCATATCAAAGGGCAAAAAATCGAAAAACAGTGTCCGATCGCCGTGCGTTTTCAAACTCACCATCTCGGAGACTATCTGGTTACGATAGGTCTTGTTGATATATTCGAGATTGGTCGTCTTACCGCATCGCCCGGGCCCGTAATAGACGATCTTTACTTGAACAACCTTGTCTTTCAAGTTGATGAAGCTCAACTCAATACCCTCCTCTGCTTCGGATAATCGATACTGCTGAGGCGCACGGTCATCGTGGTGCCCTGTCGCCTATTTTCGTTTCCAAAGCTGGCGGATTTTCTCAATGACATCAACGACATTGAGCCTGAGAAAACCGAGCGATATATCTTTTCCGAACATGGAAATCAGCAGTAATTCGTCGTCGATTTTGGAGAAATGAATATTTGATTCCTGCCCCTTGTGAAACAACAAGGAGAACTCCTGCTCCCCAACCAGTTTGGCCATGGCATCTACCGTCGCAAAGTTACCGGCAGCGAGCGCGGCAAAGGAGTAAACGTCATATTTACTTTCACCATTGTCTTTGGCGGTGATGATATTGCCTGCCATATCAATGATGATGACACAATCAACACCCAGTTTTATCAGCTTGTCAGTGAGAATCGTATCGATCTGCTCAAGCTGTTCCTGACTGACAATTCCGTAATTCATGCCGTTTACCTCTTGTTGGTTTGAGCCATGCCCGCGGCTTTACTTAGATAATGAAACAACCTGTGGAAAACTCACCCGAAACCAGCCCGGTGTCGGAAGACCAGTCGGCCTGGCCGAATAAGTTTTTTCTGATGCCCTACCCCTCGGTCAATCGATGGCAGCGGTCCCTGCTACTGCGGCCCTTCGGCCTTCTCGCCTCTGCCCTCGTCTCGCCGTTGCCGGACCCCCGCACCAGTACCACTGGAACCATCGTGCCGGCAGGCAAACAACCACTTGTCATAGTTGACAAAGTGATCACATTCTGTTGCTACTCGTACCACTATACGATAGTTTTTTCATGAGTTGAAGTGCTTTTTTCAATTTTTATAATAAAAATCAGAGGCATAACAGGTAGCCCCAGCGAAACAGCAAGAAAATTCTATTAATTCATATATGATATCTAATAGTTAAGAACAAATAACAAAAATCCGTTTAACGATTCCGTGTTGCTGCAAGTAAAAAGCTTCGCCGCAAAAACACCACTATTTTACCGGGACCGCAAAAAGATTGTAAAACCGGTTTATGCCCCGTTGGATTTCCGTTCGGACAAGACGGAACGCCCGTCAGGACAAGCCAATTTGCCGTTGCAGACCTCCCGTTAATCTGCTAAGAACCGTGATGAATTTGACAACGCAGCACTACCGAAATCTCCTCCGCCACCTGTTCCACGCCGTCTATTTACCGTCACCGGTCAACCAGGAAGGCGCGTATTCAACTCGTCAGATAATACTGTGATGCAACTTGCAACTCGCCGCACTGACCATTATCGCGTCTACTACGGCCCGATAACGCTACACCGATCGGTTCGCAGGATAGATCCTCACCGCAGTCGGGAGGCCCGTGGCCGTGGCTGAACTGCGAACCACCATTCCGGTCCTGCCGGACGGCGCCACGCTGGTCGACTCTCATTGTCACCTGGACATGGAAGACTATCGCGACGATCTGCAACAGGTTGTTGAACGGGCTGCTCGGCACGGTGTCTCCGGCATCGTGACCATTGGTATCGATCTAGCCAGCTCCCGTCAGACCGTCGCCATCGCCAGGCAATTCAAGACGGTGCGGGCCACCGTCGGTATCCATCCCCACCACGCCGATGACGTCGACCAGACAACGCTGGACGAGCTGGCGCTACTGGTGGAACGGAATCGCGATCAAATTGTCGGATTCGGGGAGATCGGTCTGGATTACGTCAAGCGCCATGCCGCCCCGGAACGCCAGCGCTCGGCACTGATCATGCAACTCGGCCTGGCCAAGGAACTCAAGCTGCCGATCATCATTCATGACCGGGACGCCCACGAGGATTGCCTGAAATTGCTGCAATCGGAAGGGCCGTTCGATCAGGGCGGTGTCATGCACTGCTTTTCCGGGGATCTGGAGTTCGCCCGGACCATTCTCGATATGAATCTGTACATCTCCGTTCCCGGTATTGTCACCTTCAAGAACGCCCACGATCTGCAGGCGGTTGCCACACAAATCCCGCTTGATCACCTCTTGGTGGAAACGGACGGACCATTCCTGGCCCCGGTCCCTTTTCGGGGCAAACGAAATGAACCCCTCTACACCATCTATACCGCCGCCGCGATTGCCGCCCTGCGAGGAGTGGCATTGTCTGAAATCGCCCGGCACACCAGTGAAAATGCATGTCGTCTTTTTGCCTGCACGTTTTCCTCCGATGAGGCGCCGACATCATGATTGGCCGGCGAATCCAGGAAATTCGAACCGAGCTGACAGCCGCCGCCCGCGGGTGCGGCCGCGACCCGGCCGGAATCAAGCTGATTGCCGTATCGAAACGCTTCCCGGTAGAGGCCATACTGGCAGCGCGTGCGGCCGGACAGACGGTGTTCGGGGAGAACTACCTGCAGGAAGCCGCCGATAAACGGGCGCTCTTGCCGGATGACGTGGAGCTTCACCTGATCGGTCACTTGCAGAGCAACAAGGCCAAAGCCGCCGCGACGCTGTTTACGATGATCCACACCATCGACCGCTTCAAGATCGCCGCAGCTCTGAATCGTTATCTGGAAGAGGAACAACGCCATCTTGACGTGCTTGTCCAGATCAACGTCGGCCGTGACCCGAACAAAACAGGAGTTTTGCCGGAAGACGCCGAAGCGCTGCTCGACCGGCTGGCTACCCTGCCGAACCTGCGCGTCATGGGCTTGATGACCATGCCGCCCTACAACGAAGACCCGGAGCTGTCCAGGCCCTGTTTCAGAGAATTGCATCGACTCGCCGAAACCTTCCGGCAACTCGGGTTGTTCGCCGCTGGCGCCCCCCCCGAACTGTCCATGGGCATGTCGCACGACTACCGCATCGCCATCGAGGAAGGGGCGACGATGATCCGCATCGGCACCGCCATCTTTGGCGAGCGATACTGATCATGCAACCAGACAGGATAGATGTGCAAAAGCAGCTGCGGTCGACCGACCGCAACCACGTTATCATCAACCACATACGGCCCGGCGCCGGCCACGTCGGTTCTTTCCAGGCCGTGAAACAATAAGAGGAGCAGGATCAATGGACATCACGATGATCGGCACGGGCTACGTCGGCCTGGTAACCGGCACCTGTCTGGCAGAATTCGGCCACCATGTCATCTGCGTCGACAAAAACACCGAAAAAATCGACAAGCTGCGCCAAGGGGAGGTGCCGATCTACGAACCGGGGCTGGAAGCGATGGTCGCCAAAAACGTCAAAGAAGGGCGCCTTTCCTTCTCCTGCGAACTGGCAGCAGCCGTGTCCGCTGCCGAGGCGGTCTTTATCGCCGTCGGGACCCCGAGCAGCAGACGGGGCGACGGCTACGCCGATCTTTCCTATATCTACGAGGCATCACGGGAAATCGCTCCGCACCTGAGGGGCTATACGGTAATCGTTGACAAGAGCACGGTTCCGGTCGGCACCGCCCGGCAAGTCGCCAGGATCATCGGTGAAGTGAACCCCGAAGCCGACTTCGACGTCGCGTCAAACCCGGAATTTCTGCGAGAAGGAGCGGCTATCGCCGACTTCATGCGACCTGATCGGGTGGTCATCGGGGTAGCTTCGGAACGTGCTGAAAACGTGCTGCGGGCTGTTTATCAGCCGTTGTACCTCCGCGAGACTCCGATCGTCAAGACCGGTATCGAAACCGCCGAGTTGACCAAGTACGCAGCCAACGCCTTTCTCGCCACAAAAATCAGCTTTATCAACGAAATGGCGATATTGTGTGAAACAATCGGTGCCGATGTGGTGGCCCTGGCCAAGGGCATCGGTATGGACGGCCGCATCGGCAGCAAATTTCTCCATCCCGGACCGGGCTACGGCGGATCCTGTTTTCCCAAGGACACCCTGGCACTGATGAGAATCGCTCAGGAAAACGGCCAGAGCCTGCGCATCGTCGAGGCCACCGTCGAGGCCAACGCCGCCCAGAAGGCCAAAATGGTCAAAAAAGTCAGGGATATGCTCGGCGGCTCGGAAGCAGGCAAGACCATCGCCGTACTCGGTCTGACCTTCAAGCCGGAAACCGACGATATGCGGGATGCACCGTCTCTGACCATCATCCCCGCTTTATTGGAGAAAGGCGCCCAGATCCGCGCTCATGATCCGCAAGGTATTGAGGAGGCCCGCACCATGCTTCCCCCCGATGTAGTTTATAGTGAACACGCCTATGAGGCCTGCACCGGGGCCGATGCCGTGATCCTGATGACCGAATGGAACCAGTATCGTGCACTCGACCTGGAACGTCTCGGTGCGGTTATGAATCATCGCGTCTTTATCGATCTGCGCAATGTCTACCAGCCGGATATCGTCAAAGCCCACGGCTTTTCCTATAGCGGAGTTGGCAGGGCCTGACAGCTACCGCAAAACAAAACGACCTCCGGAACCGGTCAGGCCGGTCCCGGAGGTCGCTATCAACAATCACGTTGCAACAGCCGCTGTCACCAGTGTGGCAACAGCGTCATCGCCTAAGTATCAGCGCTTGCGCTTCGAAGCACGCTTGGACGCTTTCAACGGGTTGATTCGCACCTTGGCGATATTGATTTCCGGCTTCTTGTGAGTCGCGAAATTGCAGATGCCGTTTTTCCATTTCGCTTCGGGATTGACATAGGTCTTGCAATGGCGCACCCCGTCCGTTTCGACGATGCGGTCACATCCTTCGCATTGATCGACGATCGGCTTGAACGGTACGGCCATCTTGAGAGCTGCATCCGACATGGTATCCTCCGGAGTATTTCATAACCAGGAGCGGCCTCGATGGACACGTTACCCCTGGCAGGTTGACAGATAAATCGCGGCAGAGCAGCCGGCGCACCGGACCACTCACCTTTTACCGAACCAGCAAACACGTTAAAATACCAAACTTGCGTTCAGTCGGCAAGCACAATGTCAACAACCGGCCACCCTGAAACGTTCTTTGCAGGGTGTGCGGAAGATACGTATAACCTGCACCGCATATTTTCTATACGAAACTCACCTCCCCCGGGCTGGGCGCTTCTGCTGGAGGCTGCATCGCGGAGGCCCGGCT
>JAZBPM010000311.1:0-7577 GCA_036351615.1 Desulfofustis sp. | reverse complement strand
CGTCGGGCCGCCTCGGCAAGCAAGCGCAGATCTTCCCGGCTGAAAATCACCGGGGTCAGTCGATGGCTGAAATAGTAATCGATCTGTTCGGCCGCACAGCCGAGAAAGATGAAAATTTCGCCACGGCAACCGGACTCGCGGAGTTCGACACCTTCGCCGATCTCGGCCACGCCGAAATCCCGGCAGCCGGCGCGAGCGAAGGCACGGGCGGCGGGTACCAGACCGTGCCCGTAGGCATCGCTTTTGACCATGGCCAGCACGCGTACCGATTCACCCACCCGACTCGTCAGTAATCGATAGTTGGCTGCCAGCGCCGTCTCGTCGATCGAAACCTGATTATAAGACGATATCGTCATACGCTTTATGCTCCCGTTTGCCGATTAAACAACGCCCGCCAAGCAAACCTGCTGGAATAGATCAGACCACAGCCGATCGCGACACAGACCGTGCCGATCGACAGAGCCCAACCGCCCATGGTTTGCCTGATCGTGATGCCGGAAACGATCATGGCCAGCACCAGGAGCCAGGTCTTCCAGGAATATACCGCTCCGATGCAGGTATGATCGCCAAATTGACCGATCCGCATGATAACCCGGCGAGCCGAACGATCAAGAATGAAGAACGACTTGAAAAAGCCGAGCAGTATGCCGGCTCCAATTAGCCACAGACCGTCACCGCTTTTCAATAGAATAATGCCGCGTGCCAGCAGAAAGAGTCCGGCCCCGCTCCAGAACAGCGCGGCTAACAGCAGGTGCACCGTCGGGGCCACTCCCGGCTTGAAACGACCGATTCCCTGCGTTTCTCTTTTCTTTGTGGCCATAAACAGTTAAGCCCATCCCCCCGAAGCGGGGAGATGGGCTTAGACCCGGGTTCGTTCAAAAACCGTATTAGAGTTCCGTTACGGTGATGGCGCCTTCGGGGCAGACTTCTACACAGGTCTCACAACCGAGACATTCGTCGGCCTCGACAGGCTCAGCCTTGCCGTCGACCATCTCGAAAACCTGTGCCGGACATGCTGCCACACATTCCTCGTCGCCACTGCACTTATCTTTGTCTACTACGACCTCAAACATTACACACCTCCATAAAGAAATGAAATAAGCCAAGCATTCCAAATGCTTGGCCAGGCTCAAAACGATACTCTGAGAGCAAGCATTTTGTGTAAATATCCAGATAATGTACGGTCATATTTTTGTCAAGGAAAAATACCAACCACAGCGTAACACCTGCTCACCACCGGTCTCCCCTTTTAGAAACACCATTAACTCTTTTCTATGTATCTGTTTTTCCATCAATATAATCGTTACTACCCAGGGCTGGCCGGTTCTGCCGGAGGCTGCATCGCGAAGGCCCGGCAGGCCGGAGAATAAGGCCCGAAGGGCTGCGGACAGGACGTCCGCAGTCGGCGGCCAGGCCATGGATGGCCTGTCTGCCGGCCTCGGAGGCCAGCCGATCAGGCCGCAGCGCAGCAGCCGGAGGCAGAACCGGCCAGCCCTTCCGACCACGGCGATGCTTTCCATTGCTCGTTGTCACCTCAATTAGCAGAGGGATATGAGCATACTGATGTGCATGCTTCATTATGAATTCCGGTCATGGGGGATAATCAAGAATCTGTCAATCAAGCCGCAGCGCAGCAGCCGGATGGGCTGTTCGGCCCATCCAGCTGCTACGATCCCTTTATCTTTTTCTTGCACAACCGGCCATCGGCATTACTGTTGGAGCAGTCCGCCCCGTCGGGCGATCATTCGACATGTGGGAACCTTGAAAAATTGTCATTTCGTCCAATCTCATCGTTGCGCAATCAAATTTTATCCTCGGAATATCATGTATATGCCTGCGGTAAAATTTTATTGCGCGCCTCGATCTTGAACGAAACTCCGAATTTTTCAAGCTCCCCATGCAAACCTCAACTCCCGCAACTCATGAAACAAGACTCGCAAGACAACAGACAACCGCAACTGGAAATCCGTGAACGGGCCATGGTCGAAGGCATCCTCGAAGGCAGTCCCGACGGTGTCGGCGTCGTCGTGGTCAGGCTGGATTGCGGCTGCCGGAAAATGGCCGCCGTATCGGTGGACGGTGAGCCCGCCTCGAAAGTCATCATGTATCGAGACAACGCCGAGACCATCTGCGATACCTGCAAGAAGGATCAGGGCGCCTTCATGCGGGTCACCGAACAATTCATCCACTGGCAGGAGCCGGTGCCGGATGATGCCACCCAGGCGCGAATCGCCAATAAGGTCTTCGGCACCCCGCACCCGTCGGTTCACTGAACCTGCGCTATCGGTCCCGGCGAAACCGGCGGCAGCAGGCGACAAAGCCCTCGGCCCAGGCCGGGGTCCCTTCAGCGTGAACATGGGTATACAGGGCCAGCACGTTGCGATAACACAAGCCGTCCCGGCCCGCCATAAAACCGGTACCACGCTCCATCTCGACCACCAGTTGCTGCGGATCGCCGGGCCAATCGAGGATCGTTGAATAGCGAAACTCGTGCCCCTTGACGCGGAGCCCCTGCGGGTAAAAGGGGTTTTCCCCCGTCACCGAAAAAATCGAATAGCCGTGTGCCTGCGGTTTTTTGGCCATGCCGAAGCGAACCGGAAACAGGCCGACCAACGGATACTCGCCATCCGCCAGCACGATCGAGGCCCCCAGATAAATCAGCCCGCCGCACTCGGCATAGATGGGCAATCCCCCCTCGGCGGCGGCGAGGACAGAGGCCCGGAAACTACTGTTGACCGCCAGTTCAGAGGCGCTCGTCTCCGGAAAACCACCGCCGATATAGAGCCCGTCCAGCGGCGGCAGTCCGGGGTCGGCCAACGCATTGATCGGCACCAGCTCGGCGCCGCAGCGCTGCAACGCGGCAAGGTTCTCCGGATAATAGAATTGGAAGGCGGCATCCTGCAGGATGCCGATTCTCACGTCGCGGTGCTGCGGCAGCGACACGAGATCGATCGTTTCAGGCCCGGCGGCGGGAAGCACCGGTTGCATCGCCACCTCGACCCGGGTCAGATCGATCGATTCGTGGGCGGTGCGGGCCAACACGTCGAGCGCCTGGGCAGTTCCGTCATACTCCTGGTAGGGAATCATACCGAGATGGCGCATCGGGAAGATATCCTGTCCGAGCCTGGGTACGCTGCCCAATACCGGCACCCCGGTCGCCCCTTCAACGGCCTCGGTAATGATACGACGCTGCCGTTCGGTGGCCACCCGGTTGAGGACCACGCCGGCCAGCCGAACCCGCTCGTCGAATCGCTGGCAGCCCAGCACCAGCGCAGCGATGGTCCGGGTCGTCTTGGTACAGTCGACCACCAGCAGCACCGGAAGATCGAGCAAAACCGCCAGTTCGGCGGTCGAATAGCCGCCACTGGCGGTCACGCCGTCAAACAGCCCGCGATTGCCTTCGACCAGGGCCAGATCGGCACCAACGCTGCGCTGGCGAAAAGAAGCGGTGATGGTCTCCGGGGCAACGAGATAGGGATCGAGGTTGTAGCAATTGCGTCCGGCCGCACACTGCAGCCAGCCGGCATCGATATAATCCGGACCCTTCTTGAACGGCGCCACGATTCGGCCGGCCCCGGTCCAGGCCGCGGTCAGACCGACCGACACCACGCTCTTGCCGGAGCCGCCGGAAAGCCCGGCCACCACGATTGCCTTGACGCTGTCCATATCAGTGTCCTTCTTTTTCATAATGCGCCCAGGCCAGCCGGTAGAGATCGAGCAGGGCCCGCTCCAGCTCGCACCGGTAGACCTCCATGCCGTCAGCGTCGAGCCCGGCCGGCACGAACAACGGTTCGCCGAAAAACACATCGACCCGGGCGAACAGCTTCGGGACCGCCAACCGGTCCCAGGAATGAAACGTGCGATATCGCGAGGCGGACCAGACGATCGGCAGGATCGGCGAACCGGAGCGGGAGGCGAGCAGGACCGGACCGCCCTGAGCCTTCAGGGCCGGGCCCTGCGAACCGTCGGCAACGATGGCCAGATTCTCGCCGCTATCGAGCCGACTTTTCAATTCCTTCACCGCCCGCAAACCCCGCCGGTTTCGTGACCCGCGTACCGCAGAAAAACCGAGATGTCCAGCCAGTCGGGCCAGGTAATCACCGTCCCGGCTGGCGCTGACCAATGCCGCCGCCCGGTAGGAGCGCATATGATAGAGCAGATAGGTCAGCGAATAGTGCCAGAATACGGCAATCACCGGTTTTCCGCTGGCCACCGCCCGTTCCTTGCACTCGCTGCCGTGCTCGGTGGTCCGGCAGGTGAGAAACCACGCCCGAATCAGCCAGAAGGCGAGTAGCGGCACGACCCGGACAGCCGCCTGGTGCAGCAGTGGATGTTTCATCCGATTTCGATCTCCAGCATTCTCAGTGCCTTGATGCGATCGCGCAGGCGGGCCGCCTCTTCGAAAGCCAGCTCGCAGGCAGCTGCCTGCATCTGCTGTTCGAGCCGGCCAATCTCCCGATCCAGTTCGGCGACCGACCCGTAGCGCACCACTTCTTCGGCCACCGCCTGCCGGCCGTCCGGCTCGCCGAAGTGGTAACCGGCCTCGCGCAGGTATTGATGAATGGTGTCCTTGACCGCCGACACGATGGTTGTCGGCTCGATGCCATGCTCCCGGTTAAACGCTTCCTGGATCGCCCGGCGGCGCAGCGTCTCGTCGATGGTACGCTGCATCGAACCGGTCACCTGGTCGGCGTACATTATCACCATGCCATTGACGTTACGGGCCGCTCGCCCACATGTCTGGATCAGGGAGCGATCCGAACGCAGGAACCCTTCCTTGTCGGCATCGAGCACCGCCACCAGGGAGACCTCCGGCAGGTCCAGCCCTTCCCGGAGCAGGTTGATGCCGATCAGCACGTCATATTCGTGGTTGCGCAGATCACGGACCAGCTCGACGCGGTCCAGGGTCTTGATATCGGAATGCAGGTAGCGCACCCGGACCCCGAGTTTTTCGTAATAATCGGTCAGCTCCTCTGCCATCCGCTTAGTCAGCGTGGTCACCAGCACCGCCTCGCCGCGCTCGCTGCGCAGCCTGATCTCGTGCAGCAGGTCGTCGACCTGGCTGGTCGCCGGGCGCACCTCGATGACCGGGTCGAGCAGACCGGTCGGCCTGATCACCTGTTCGACGATCCGTCCCTCGGCCCGTTCCAACTCGTAGGGGCCCGGGGTGGCAGAGACGTAGATGATCTGGTTGACCCGCTGCTCGAACTCGGCAAAACGCAGCGGCCGGTTGTCCAGGGCCGAGGGCAGGCGAAAGCCAAAATTAACCAGGGTCTGCTTGCGCGAGCGATCGCCGTTGTACATTGCGTTGAGCTGCGGGATACCGATATGGCTCTCGTCGATAAAGATCAGAAAATCCTCCGGAAAATAGTCGAGCAGGTTCGGAGGCGGCATACCTTCCGGTTTGCCGGTCAGGTGGCGGCTGTAGTTTTCGATGCCGTTGCAGTAGCCGAGTTCCTGCATCATCTCCAGATCGAACATGGTGCGCTGCTCGAGCCGCTGCTCTTCGACGAGCCGATTCTCACCATGCAATTGCTCGAGCCGCTGCTGCAACTCCTCCTTGATGGTCCGCAACGCGATCTGCATACGTTCCTTCGAGGTGACGAAATGGGAACCGGGAAACACCGTATAGTCGCTGAGCCGCTCGATGACCACGCCACGCAGCGGGTCGATGACGGTGAGCGACTCGATGGTGTCGCCGAACCACTCGACGCGCACCGCCCGATCTTCTTCATGGACCGGAAAGATGTCGATCACATCGCCGCGGACCCGGAAGGTCGAGCGGTGAAAAGAAAAATCATTGCGTTCGTACTGCATGAAGACCAGCCGCCTTTGCACCGTCTCCGGCGCTACCTCCTCGCCGCAGACCAACCGCAGGTGCATGTTTCGGTATTCGTCAGGCGAGCCGAGGCCGTAGATGCAGGAAACCGAGGCGACGATCAGTACATCGCGCCGGGTCAGCAGGGAGCGGGTCGCCGAGTGGCGCATCTTGTCGATTGCGTCGTTGATCGACGAGTCCTTCTCGATATAGGTGTCGGACTGCGGGATATAGGCTTCCGGCTGGTAGTAATCGTAATAGGAGACGAAATATTCGACCGCATTGTGGGGAAACAATTCCTTGAACTCGCTGAACAACTGTGCCGCCAGGATCTTGTTCGGAGCAATCACCAGGGTCGGCCGCTGGACCTGCTCGACAATGCCGGCCATGGTAAAGGTCTTGCCGCTGCCGGTCACCCCGAGCAGGATCTGGTCCCGTTCACCGTGCTGCAATCCCGCCACCAGCCGGGCAATGGCCTCCGGTTGGTCGCCGGCCGGAGAAAAGGTGCTGACCAGCTGAAAACGTGGATCATCGGTCATACTGCTGCACCCTGCTCGAACTCGCGGGCCAACTCCTTGGCCTCCTGCATCGCGCACAATTCCTGCTGTCGATCGGCCAGTTGGATCTGCACCTGGTGCTGATCGAGCAAGCCGGCCAAGCGCTGCCACAGCTCGCGGTTACTGACCGGCGCCCCCTCGCGGGTCAGCCAGTCGCGCTGGCGCCAACCGGGCAGCCAGGAGACGGCGCCGTCGCGAAGATAACCCGAATACGTGAAGAGATGGACCGGCAGGTTCGTTTTCAGGGCAGTCAAGCCTTCGATCGCCGCGTGGATATAGAGCTGGTTGGCGGTCATTCCCTCCGCCCTACCGCCGAGCACCCGGACCCGGTTCCGCCAGGTCAGGATTACAGCCCAGCCGCCGATCCCAACCGATTGACGGCAGGTCACCCCGAGATAGAGACAGACACCGTCCGCCGCCGACTGTCGGATTGTCGGCGAATCGTGCCGCTCCGGTTCAACGCCGCTCTTGCGGGCCAACACGGCCAATTCATCGGCACGGTTGTTCCAGCGATCGGTACCATGCCCGCGCACCCATTTCCAGGTAATCCGGTGTTGCTCGATCTGCACCAGCAATTCCTGCCACAGATCACAGTTTTTCACCGGCCGACGGTCCGCGGTCTGCCAGCCGTTGCGCTGCCATTTGACGATCCAGTCGGTAATGCCGTGGCGCAGGTAGTTCGAATCGGTGTAGAGAACGATGCGGTGCCGCCCTTCGATCGATTTCAGCGCCGCCACCGCAGCAGTCAACTCCATCCGGTTATTGGTCGATTCCCCGCCGTAACCGGAGAGTTCCCGCACCACCTTGCCGTCGGCCAGGATAACCGCACCCCAGCCGCCCGGTCCCGGGTTGGGACTGCAGGCGCCGTCGGTATAAACGGTCAGCTCCGGCAGCTGCCGATCATCGGCCATGCCAGACCTGCCGCGTGACACGCAAACTGTTCCCGTTTTCCACGTGAACTCCACTCCCCCTGTTGAAACCATCCATCGGCTAAATATCAGTTCCTAACATCTTGTTGACCATCTATCCTTCCGACCAAACGAGTATCAAGCGATGACAAAGTTTCGCCACAACCGGCCCGGAACGACAAGGTTTAATGTATCTCAATATCCTGAATTCAAAACGAAAAATAAAATCTGCGTCGCGGTCGGAAGGGCTTGCCGGTCCTGCCTCCGGCTGCTGCGCTGCGGCCTGATCGGCTG
>JAZBPM010000310.1:0-2407 GCA_036351615.1 Desulfofustis sp. | reverse complement strand
GCACGCAGATTATTGCTTCAGAATTCCGTGCCTCCGGTGACCGTGGCTTTGCCGCCGTGAACCCGGCGACGGGAGTCCTGCTCGAACCGCGCTTCGGAGAAGCTTGCTATGACGACATCGACCGTGCCGCCAGGGCAGCTGCCGACTCGTTCGACCAATACCGCATGCTGCCAATGGCTCAGCGTGCGCTATTTCTGGAAGATATCGGCAGCGAGTTGACTGCCTGTGCGCCGGATTTGATTGCCCGCGCCCACATAGAGACGGCGCTCCCCTTAGCGCGGCTCGAGGGAGAGTTGGCCCGGACCGTCAACCAGCTAAAACTGTTTGCCCGGATGGTTAAACAGGGTTCTTTCGTTGCTGCCCGGATTGACCGGGCGGCACCGGAGCGGATACCGGCGCCCAAAGCTGATATCCGCACCATGCTCGTCCCGCTTGGACCGGTGGCGGTGTTCGGTGCCGGCAACTTCCCCCTGGCGTTCTCAGTTGCCGGCGGTGATACCGCCTCAGCACTGGCGGCGGGTTGCCCGGTCGTAGTCAAGGGACATCCTGCACATCCCGGCACCT
Source organism: Desulfofustis sp. (assembly GCA_036351615.1). GTDB lineage: Bacteria > Desulfobacterota > Desulfobulbia > Desulfobulbales > Desulfocapsaceae > Desulfofustis. The sequence continues at coordinate 1,843 of JAZBPM010000310.1, read as the reverse complement.
GCGAGTTTGCTGGCCAGGCCATCGTCAACGCGATCAGGAAGAACCACATTCCACCGGGTATTTTCTCGTTGTTGCACGCTGAGGGAAGAGATGCGGGCGCCGCGCTCGTGACCCATCCAGAGATCAGGGCCGTTGCCTTTACCGGGTCACTGTCCGGCGGCAGGGCGCTGTTCGACCTTGGCTGCTCCCGGTCGGAGCCGATTCCGGTCTTTGCCGAAATGGGCAGCGTCAACCCGGTATTCGTCCTGCCGAAGATCTTGGCCGATCGCGGACCGTCGCTGGCCGGGGGCTTGGTCGAATCGATAACTCTCGGTGTCGGCCAGTTTTGCACTTCCCCGGGGCTGATCGTGGCAATCAGAAGCGCCGCTCTGGATCAATTTCTGGACAGCCTGAAAAGCAGCCTCGAGGCAAGAGCGCCGGAAGTCATGCTCCACGAAGGGATTAAGAAGAACTTCCTGGATGGGCTGAAAAGCTTGCAGGAGCTTGACGGCGTCTCACGTCTTGATAGCTCGCGTACAGAGCTGGATGGCTGCGAGATCGTTCCGGCCCTGCTGCGAACCGATGCACCGACTCTGCTTGACAGCCCGGAAGTTGCCGGAGAGGTTTTCGGTCCCGCTGCGATTGTTGTGGTTTGTGATTCAAGAGACGAGCTGCTTGTCGTGGCGGAGAGCCTGGCAGGGCAGTTGACGGCCAGCGTGCATGGAACAAAAGAGGATTTGCAAGGGTTCCGCAAACTCTTCCGGATTCTGCAGCGCAAGGCCGGCCGGCTGATTGTCAATGGCTTCCCTACCGGAGTCGAAGTGTGTCCTGCCATGCATCACGGCGGTCCTTACCCGGCGACGACCGACAGCAGAAGCACTTCCGTCGGAACGGATGCAGTACACAGGTTCCTGCGGCCGGTCGCTTACCAGGACTTTCCGCAAGAACTGCTGCCGGAGCCCTTGCGCGACCTGAATCCTCGCAAGATATGGCGCTTGGTCGACGGCGACATGAGCACCGATGACCTGTAAAGATCTCCGGCGGACCATGATTTTCCATCGTGTCATCAACTTTGGCCCTTCGAATCAGAACCGATTCAGGTGTGGCCCAGGAGTCTGATAATGGGTGTAACGGTCATAATCCCGGCGCGCTATGCGTCAACCCGCTTTCCCGGCAAGCCGCTGGCCGATCTGTGCGGCAAGCCGATGATCCAGTGGGTCTGTGAACGCTCTTCGCTCTGCGAGGCGGTCGACAGGGTGATTGTCGCCACCGACGATCAACGCATTGCCGATGCGGTAAGCGCCTTCGGTGGTGATGTGGTGATGACACGTGCCGATCATGCTACCGGTACCGATCGCCTGGCAGAGGTTGCCGCAGGCCTTGATGATGAACTGATTGTCAATGTTCAGGGTGATGAACCCCTGATCGATCCGGCAATGATCCACGCGGCGGTTGCACCGCTGCTGGCCGACAGCACGATTCCGATGGGTACCCTTGGCGCGCCACTGACCTCGCTGGAGGAGTTCCGGAACCCGAATGTCGTCAAGGTTGTCACCGACCGTGCAGGCTTTGCGCTGTATTTTTCCCGCGCACCGATCCCGTACCCCCGGGATTTCGCCGAACACCTGGAGCAACGCTGGTCTGAACTGGCTACGGCCAAGCATATCGGCCTGTATGTTTACCGGCGCAGTTTTTTGCTGGATTATCCGAACTTGCCAGTGACGCCGCTCGAGGAGCAGGAATGCCTGGAGCAGTTGCGAGCCCTTGAACATGGCTACCGCATCCGGGTGGCGACCACCGGCCTGGTCGGCCAGGGGGTGGATACACCAGAGGACCTGGAACGTGTCCGGGCCATGCTGAGCTC
>JAZBPM010000309.1:0-3724 GCA_036351615.1 Desulfofustis sp. | reverse complement strand
GAACGGCTGCAGATCTCGGCAATCCCGAAAAGTATGCAGGGCACGGCCATCGCCCTGGTCACCGCCGGGATCATGTCGCTGGCATTCATAGGTTTCAGGGGCATGGCCGCCTAGTAAGAAAGGAGAATCATCGTGACCGCACCAATTTTATTACTGACCGGAATTGCCTTTATCGCCGCCATCATTCTCGGCATCGCCTCGCGATTATTTTTTGTTGATGAAGATCCGCGGATCGAAGCCGTGGCCAATCTCCTGCCCGGCGCCAATTGCGGCGGCTGTGGCCAGGCCGGCTGTAACTCTGCCGCCGAAGCGATCGTCGCCAGAAAAGTCGAGGTCGATGTCTGCGTGGTCGGCGGCACCGAAGCCGCCGAAGAAATTGGAGAATACCTCGGCTACGATGTGGCCGGTGCCGAACCGATGCTCGCCTGCTCGTCCTGTGAAGGCGGCTACCGGGCAGCACGCAAGTACCACTACTCCGGCCTGCAGGATTGTCGCGCCGCCCTGCAGCTCTATCATGGCTTTATCCGCTGCGAGAACGGCTGTCTCGGTCTCGGTTCCTGCGAGCGGGCCTGCCGCTTCTCGGCAATCCGGATGGATCCCGAGAGCGGTCTGCCGGTTTTCGATCCGGAACGCTGTGTCGGCTGCGGCAGCTGTATCCAAACCTGTCCCAAGGGAATCATCTCCCTGGTCGGCGAAAAAACCAAAATTCTCCACTGGAACCAGTATACCCAGTGTTTGTCGCCCTGCCGTCAGCGCTGCCCGGCCCAGATCGATATTCCCAAGTATCTGGCACACGCCCGGCGCGGGGAATACGGTGCCGCCTTGAGCGCCATCAAGGACAAGAACCCACTGCCCGTATCGACGGGTAGGGTCTGCCCGGAATTATGCGCGACCCAATGCCGGCGAACCATCAATGACGATCCGCTGGCCATCAATTCTATCAAGCGGTTCGTATCCGATTGGGAACGCAGCAGCGGCAAGCGCATTCCGGTTCCCGTCGCTGCCGACACCGGTCACAAGATAGCCGTCGTCGGCGGAGGGCCGTCGGGACTGTCCGCCGCCTACTACCTGCGACGGCTCGGTCATCAGGTAGAAATATTTGAAATGATGCCAAAACTCGGTGGCATGCCGCGATACGGCATCCCCGAATACCGTTTATCCGAAGAACAACTTCAGTGGGATATCGACGGCGTACTGGAACTCGGGGTAACGGCGCACACCAGCGTGACCCTCGGCAAGGATTTTACCATTCAATTTTTGCTGAAAAATGGGTTTGATGCGGTGTATCTGGCAATCGGCGCCTGGCACGGCCGACTCCTGCCGCTGGAAGGCAAAGAGCTGACCGGAATCTACAGCGGTATCGATTATCTCCGGCGTTTCCATACCGACGAAGAAACGATCACCGGCAAAAACTTCGTCATTATCGGCGCCGGTAACGTAGCCATGGACTGCGCTCGGTCCGCATTGCGCACCGGAGCGTCCAGCGTACACCTGATCTTTCGCTTCTCACGCGATTTGATGGAAGCCAACGCCCACGAAATAGCGGATGCCGAGAAAGAGGGCGTGGTCATGAGTTGCCTCGTCTCGCCGGTGCGCTTCATCGGTGAAGACGGTCGCCTGACCGGGATCGAAGTGCAAAAGGTCACTCTGCGCGAAAACGCCGGCGGCGGCCTGCCCGATGTCATCCCGGTCGAGGGGTCGAACGAAGTGCTGCCCTGTGATGTCCTCATTCAGGCCGTCGGTCAAGCCGCCGACCTGAACGACATCATCGAGGCCGACGGTTTGGCAAAAACCCGTTACAACACCATTGATGCCGACGAGGAAACGCTACAGACATCTCTGCCGGGAGTCTTTGCCGGCGGCGACTGCTATTCCGGCCCGCGTCTGCTCGTTGAGGCGATCGCCGCCGGCCGATACGCCGCCCGGTCCATTCACTATTATGTGACCACCGGTGAAATTCCTGCGATCGAATACCGGCAGCGCGAGATGATGGCCCCGGCGATGATCGATTCACTGGTCAACGTGGTACCGCAGCCGACCAATGCGATCAAGCCGATCATCCCCCTCGAAGAGCGCATGGCAACGTTCCGGGAGGTTGAAGGGACGATTTCAGAGCGACAATGCCAACTGGAAGCGACCCGCTGTCTCAATTGCGGCATCTACTGCTACGATCAGGATGACCTGCCGCCGGATCAACTGCGGGTCGCCAAATCGTGCCCGAACGAACCGCACATCGTCGAAAAGGAGAAAAGCGCTCTGGCGGCCTGATCTTCCGTGTTGCTTGTTTCCCCATCAGGCTACCAAGTAACCGGAACGTAATGACTTTCAAACCAAGGGTGCCAGTGGCATCCTTGGTTTTTGCGTCTCACGCTTCAGGAGCAGAAAGACTAACGGCTGGCCTTTGGTTGGGAACTGACGGTTCATTCGCCGTCTCTTACCGGCCAGGCATAGCCATCAAAGACCTTGATGCTGTCGATCACTCTGCCGACGCTCAAGTCAACCATCCAGGCGCTGTTGCTATCGCCCTGAAAATCCGTGCTAGTCCAATAATTAACATCGCCCAAGCCACTGTAATGAAAGGATCTCAGTTGCGTGAACGGATGTCCTTCGGGCAGGGCCGGACGGGATTGAGACGTGTCCAAAAGACTGATCAGTTCTTCCCTCGTTGGCAGCCGCCATCCTTTTTTTCCACCTACCTCGACATCCTCACAAAATCTCTTTGCCTCCTCACAGGGCACCGCTTTTCGCAAAATTTCAGTATTTCTTGCCCAGACAAGCCCCGTTTGTTTATCCAAAACGGCGTCCCCGCCCATCACGCATGCAAAGCGGCTTGAATTGCACCCATCGACTTCGCCGTCATTCGCCGGCAGCACCGCATTCTTGTCAGGCACAGGGGGGATGATAAATTCCTCCGCTGAAGCGACAAGAACCAGAGAAAACAGAACAAACGCAACAGTACCCAGTAATACCGATGATTGATAGCACGTTCTCATGACAGCTACCTCCTTAATTGCGCGGTTCAAAACCGCTTTTTGGGGTTTCTGAAACGGAAGAGATGAGCTGAATTCGCACGTGTCGAAAGGAAACTAACCACAAAACCTAACATTTCAATGCCACATTGTTCCGGTTCACCGGAAAAACTGTCTGCCGGCTTGGTGACCATGACAAGTACACCACCAAAGAGACATCGAACAGCGTGTAAAACCGGAAAAATATTTTCTCAGTTCCAACGACTTCGGCCTTGATTGAAACCGACCTGCAGGCCAAATGGGGTCCCCGCAGGATAGCTCTAACGGCACCGATAGTCTGCCGATATCGTGCTTCACCGGAACGGTTGTTATCTCATTTTTTAAACCGTTGTAAGCTGATGCTCAGCCTCTCTCACAGATCCGCACGTATACCGGGACCGTTCGAGGCTGCAACCAGGTATGCTATTTGCTTCTCAAACTGCAATGGCAAACGACATCCCGACGGTGACGGCCCAAATGCGCAAAATGTGACAGAAGTATGTTCGGAAGACGCCGACCAGGGTACGTGAGTGCGCACCCGTAAATCATCCGGCAAGCGGCAGCTCTTTCCCGAATAGTGCGTTAGCCGACATCTCGTGACGCGCTTCCTGTCTCAGGAAAAGAGGGCCTGAAAGGACTCACATGCCAGAGCAGAAGCTTGATAAACTGAAAGAGAGGAGCACTCCGGACAACATTCAGAGAAATCAAGGCCTGGT
>JAZBPM010000308.1:0-2794 GCA_036351615.1 Desulfofustis sp. | reverse complement strand
GGTTCGTCTGTCGATTTAAAAATATCGGGACCGGGAGAATCCCGGATGACCAGCATGGCAAAGCAGAGGCTCATATCTCTGCAGGTCTTGAAAACCCGGCTCTCCGCAATCCGGTTTCTCTGAAAAGGATTGATCCGGCCGGCAGGCTCAAACCGCCCGGAGGCTTCGTCGATTACGACACCGGTTGCATAGCCAAGGCGGCGGCTACCGGGCTTGTCTGGATCGATACCAATCACAAGATTGCGGAGTTGAATGAGACCAACAACGGTGCCAATCCGCGTCTGACCAGCTGTTCCCGGTGATGCTGAGCGTTTTCAGCATCTCGTTTGCTGTGAGCAGGAGCCTTCAACTCAGGTGGAGGAGTACTCCATGGCAGGACGTTTTTCCCCGCAACGGGCGTCGTTGGTTCGTTTCATGCGGCAGAGATTGCCGCAGCCGGTTCGTGCGAAAGGATGTTCCCGGGTGGTGTTTGATGGAGTGCTGATTGGTACTTTGAGATTTTCGCGTGCTTCGTGGTGAATCGTGATGAAGGTCGGCGGAACGCCGGACAGGGGAGGTTTGCAGGCGCTGTACACGTTTTTGACAGCGGCGGCAAAACTCCCCTGCTGCTCTCCAGCTCCCGATTTCAGGAGGTCAGGCGCGGATGCCGGAAGCCACCGCCGAATCGGAGATCTGTCGATTTGCCTTTGTCAGGGACTGTTGACCAAGTCTGAGACCACTGATCAATCTGCTGACAGACCACACTGCGAGCATAGCCAGCGGCAGGATGATAAACAGTGTGACCGGCAACAACCACAACCATACGATGAAATCTGTGAATGCGTACATGCCCTTACCCCCTTGTCGATGCTGTTTTCAGTGCACTTCCTCTGCACCAGTCTGCAGGTCGTCCTCGTCACCGGTATATCAGGCTCGGGTGACTGACCCTAACCGTTGTTACCCTCTTGGCTCGGTTTCTGGTCTTTCTATTGCGAAGACGGTGCCAGAATGATAGGCACCATTTCAATTTTTGTTGATAAGCTGCATAAATTTCCGTGAATAATAGATTTTTTAGATCGCTATGGTGGTCTGGCGGGGATTTCCCGTCGGCGCCGAGATGGAAAAACCGTCCAGTGATTAGACATTCGCTTGGCGATTTCGTACAATAGGTGTACAGAGTCGCCACACGTGTCCGGTCCTTCGGCACGAATTCGTCCTTTCATATGGCTGGAGCAGTTCCATGGCCGATGAGCTGTATCTTTCGGAAAAGGATTTTTCACTCTTCAGCGAGGTGATTGCGTCATTTCATACCATTGGCAATATGGATGAGATGCTGGTCACCATCTTGGAGAAGATCAAAACAATTTTCGATATCGAGGGTGCTTCCATCGCGATGCACGACCCGGCCCAGAAGGAGTTTTATTTCATTCGCATGGTCGAAGGCACTCATGTTGAGGGGTATCCGCACAAAAGTGCACCTCGATTCCCCGATCACAAGGGGGTGGCGGGCTGGGTCATGGAGAATGACCAGGCGGTCTTCATCAATGACGTGTCTGATGACCGGCGATATTACGACGGTTTTGACATGTTGCACGATTTCGCTACCCGATCGATGATTTGCGTGCCGTTGCGCACCAGGAGGAGTTTTCTCGGCGTGCTCTATGCGCTCAACAAACGCAGCGGTCAATTCACCGAGCGAGACAAGAAGCTGCTGGAAATCCTGTCCGGGACGATTGCCGTCTCTCTGGAGAACGCGAGATTCTATGGTGATCTTAAGGATCATCTGCATATCCTTGAGCGGGAACGGCAGACGCTGCTTTCCCAGGCTCAGACCGGTTTTCGTTTTAAGGAGATCATCGGTTCGAGTCTGCCGATGCGAAAGATGTTCGATCTGATTGCCAAGGTCATCGACACGACTACCACCGTATTGATCCAGGGCGAAACGGGAACCGGCAAGGAATTGATCGCCAAGGTCATTCATTATAACGGCCCGCTCAAGGACCAGCCCTTCGTTGCCGAAAACTGTGGTGCTTTGCCCGAGAACCTGCTGGAGAGTGAGCTCTTCGGCCATGCCAAAGGTGCCTTCACCGGTGCGCTGACAGAGAAGAAAGGATTGTTCGAGATCGCTGACGGCGGCACGATTTTTCTCGATGAAATCGGCGAGATGCCTCTTTCGATGCAGGTCAAGCTATTGCGGGTCTTGCAGGAAGGACAGTTGCGGCCGGTCGGCAGCAACCGGACGCGTCAGGTCAACGTGCGCCTGATCGCCTCGACCAACCGCGATCTGTCCGATGAAGTCAACCGGGGGGCGTTCCGGGAAGACCTGTATTACCGCATCAACGTCTTTCAAATTACGCCACCACCTCTGCGCGAGCGGAAAGACGATATACTCGAACTGGCGTTACATTTCCTGGAAAAGAACGCCAGGAAAAACAAACGGCCGGTTCCGGTCCTGTCGCCACAGGCAATGGACCTGCTGCTTCGCTTCGACTGGCCGGGCAACGTCCGCGAACTGGAAAACGAGATGGCCCGGGCGGTGGCCATGGCCGCCGGGACGGAAACCATCTTGCCGGAAATGCTGTCCGGAAAGATCCGTTATCTGCAGAGCGGCCGGAGTGAGATCGATGAGGTATCCTTTGCCGGGCCCCTGAAGGAAATCGTCCGTCAGGTGGAGCGCCGCATTATCGACGAAACGTTGCGGCGCGAGCACGGTAATCGTTCACGGACGGCAAAAGCACTCGGTCTGTCGCGGCAGGGCCTGCTCAACAAGATAGCGGCCCTGGGGATCAACAGTTGATGAAGGACGGGCAACAGC